>DATIYG010000156.1:0-5902 GCA_035517755.1 Rhizomicrobium sp.
TAGTTCGCGGCCTGCGCCGCCGCCGTCTGCGTCAGCGCGTTGAACAGCGTGGACTTGCCAACATTGGGCAATCCAACAATGCCGCACTTGAATCCCATAGCTTACAAACTTTCTGACGAAAATTGTTTCGGGCGGAGCCGCGGAAACCTGCTTCTGCAAACTGTCTTGGTGCCCTTTGTGTTCTTCGTGGTGAATTCACCACCAAGGACACGAAGACCACAAAGGTGCAGAGCTCTGCCACGGCCGCAGCTCATTCTTTCTTCTCCGCGTCTCCGCGTGAGACATCCTTTTTGTCCGGCGGTGGATTTTTTGCCGGCGGTTTCAGGATCAGCGCCACCTTGTTCATGAAGCCGACATCGTCGTCTTTCGCAAGCAGCGGTGCGGCTTCGGCGATGGCCGACAGCAGCGGCACCAGCCAGTCTTCATCGGCCTTGGAGAAATTGTTCAGCACGTGGCCGTGCACGGCGCCCCGGTGGCCGGGATGGCCGACGCCGATGCGCACGCGACGATAATCCGGTCCGAGCGTCGCGGTGATCGAGCGCAACCCGTTGTGGCCGGCATCTCCGCCGCCGGTCTTCACCTTGATCTTCGCCGCGGCGAGATCGATCTCGTCGTGCATCACGACAATGGCCGGAAGCGGCAGCTTCAGATAGTGCGCCGCCGCGCCGACCGACTGTCCGCTGTCGTTCATGTACGTCATGGGCTTGAGCAGATGTGTCTTGCGGCCCGAAAGCTTGCCTTCGCTGATGAGGCCGGAGAAGCGCGAGCGCCATGGGCCGAATTCGTAGCTTTCGTGGATGACATCCACGGCCATGAACCCGGCGTTGTGGCGATTGCGCGCGTAATCCGCGCCGGGATTGCCGAGCCCGGCGATGAGCAAAGGAGAGTCGGACATCGTCGTTCGCGCGAGAACTCGCGCGCCTTACTTCTTCTCGGGCGCCTTCGCACCAGCCGCAGGCGCTGCTCCGGCCGCGGGGGCTGCCGCGCCGGCCGCACCGGCCGCAGGTGCCGCACCTTCCGCAGGCGCCGCTTCGCCTTCGACCACTGGCGCCGCTGCTGCCGCTGCTGCCGCAGCTGCTGCCGCGCGCGCCTCTTCGATGACGCTGGTCGGCGCCACGATCGAGGCGACGGTGAAGTCGCGTTCGCGCACCATGGGCTTCACGCCTTCCGGCAGCTGGATCGACGAGATGTGCACCGAGTCGTGGATCTCGAGTCCGGTGAGATCGACCTCGATGGATTCCGGAATGTTCTCGACCGGGCATTGCAGATCGATTTCGTGGCGCACGACGTTGAGCACGCCGCCGCGCTTCAGGCCCGGCGAGGACTCCTGGCCGCGGAAGCGCACCGGAATCGCGAGCACGATCTTGCTGCCTTTGGTCAGGCGCATGAAATCGACATGGACGGGACGATCGCTGACCGGATCGAGCTGCACGTCGCGCGGGATGACGTGCATCTTCTTGCCGTCGAGCTCCAGCATGAACGGCGTGGTGAGGAACGTGCCGGTGCCGACATGGCGCTCAAGCTCGCGGCTGCCGACGGAAACCGTCTGCGGCTCCGAACCGCCGCCATAAACGATGCCGGGGGTCAGCCCCTGCTGACGGGTGCGGAACGCCGCGCCCTTGCCCTTGCCGCTCCGCGTCTCGGCGCGAAGTTCCTGTACCTGCCGCATGGCTAAACCCTTGTTTTTCCGGCGATTATGCCGGCGGGCCGTTTCGTTTTGCCCGGAAAGCGCTGGCTTTTAGCGGAAGCTTCTTCCCTTCGCAACCGGCCTGCGGAGTCTCTATGGTCCCCCCGCACCAGCCAGGAGAACCCCATGCCGAAATACATGATCCAGACCTCGTACACCGCCGCAGGCCTGCAGGGCCTCGCGAAAGACAAAGCCACGGGGCGGGTCGCCGCGATCAAGAAGGCCGTCGCCGGCGTGGGCGGAAAGGTGGAAGTCGCCTGCTGGTCGCTCGGTGACTACGACGCGCTGCTCGTGCTCGACATGCCCGATCTCGCGAGCCTTACCAGTGTGCTGCTCAGCGAATGCGAATCCGGGCTGGTGCGCACCAAGACCACCGAGCTGATCTCGGCCGCCGAAATGGACAAGGCGCTGGCGAAATCGGTCAACTACCGCCCGCCTGGCAAGCGGAAGGGCTGATCGGCTAAGGGTACGCGGGGCAGGCTGGCGGAAACCTCAT
The DNA here is from genome assembly GCA_035517755.1 of Rhizomicrobium sp. Classification (GTDB taxonomy): domain Bacteria; phylum Pseudomonadota; class Alphaproteobacteria; order Micropepsales; family Micropepsaceae; genus Rhizomicrobium. The sequence continues at coordinate 2,184 of DATIYG010000156.1, forward strand.
GACCGAACGTGTTCTGCCGGGTGCACGACTTCGCCCGGTTCTCTATCTCATGCTGTTTGTGCCGATGGGCATCACCAACGGCTATGCCGTGGTGTCGCTGGCCTATCTGTTGTCGCAGGCCGGCGTCAGCGTCGGTGCGCTCGCCGGCTTCGCAGGCCTGAGCCTCTTTCCGCAGACATGGCGCGCCGTGTGGGCGCCGCTGGTGGACGCGACGCTTTCGGTGCGCGGCTGGTATCTGATCTCGGCGGCGCTGACGGGCGTTCTGGTCGCGGCAACCGGTTTCATTCCGGCGACGCGCGGCAATTTCGTGCTCATCGAATGGCTGGCGTGCGGCTTCTCGCTGGCGGCGACGATCACGACGATCGCAGCTTCGAGTCTGATGGCACATGGGACGGCTGAAGAAGAGAAGGGCCGTGCCGGCGGTTGGAGCCAGGCGGGCAATCTCGGCGGCACGGGGCTTGGCGGCGGACTGGGCCTGTGGCTTGCGCAGCACGCACCGGCCTGGATGTCGGGCGTCTCGCTCGGCCTCATCTGTCTTGCGACATCGCTCGCGCTTCTCTTCCTGGCTGAACCATCCGCAGCGCATCGCACGCGCACACTGCTCGGAAGCCTCGCCAATGTCGGGCGCGAATGCTGGGCGCTGCTGTCGAGCGCGCGCGGCGGGCTTGTCTTCTTCCTCATGCTGCTGCCCGTCGGGGTGGGTGCGGCGCAGAATCTGTGGTCGGCGGTTGCCAATGACTGGCATGCCAGCGCGGATGCTGTCGCGCTCGTCAACGGCGTGCTGGGCGGTGTCGTCGCGATGGTGGGTTGTCTGATCGGCGGATGGGTCTGCGACCTGATGGACCGCAAGACGGCGTACATCCTCTTCGGCCTGGTGATTGCCGTGGTGGCCGTGGCAATGGCGATCGCGCCGCGCACGCAAGACATGTTCGTCGCGTTCGTGTTGCTCTACGCGCTCTTGCTTGGATTCTGTTACGCGGGCTTCGCGGCGGTCGTGTTCGAGACCATCGGCCGCGGCGCCGCGGGGACCAAATCGAATCTGCTGAGCGGCATCTCCAACGTGCCGCTGATCTATGCCGGAATTTTCGACGGCTGGGCGCACGACCGCTGGGGCGCCAGCGGGTTGCTCTACACCGACGCCGTGCTCGGCGTAATTGGCGCGGGTATATTCGTCGCCGCCGCGCTCATCGTGCGCGCGGTGGTGCCGCGCAAGCCGGCCGGTGCACTCTCAACCTTATGAGTGCACGAGCCAGCGATCGACCTCCGGGATATGGTTCTTGCGCACGTCCGCATAGTAGGCGATGGCGGCTGATGCCTTCACCACGTCCTGCTGGGCATCCGCCGGAATGTTTTGCGCGGCAAACGCCTTGAGCTTGCCGATATAGGCCGGATCATAAGCCGCAAAGAGCTGCCGCGGCGCATACTGGCTGCGGCTGTCGGGCTCCAGCATCGTCTTGATCTGAGGCCAATGCGCGGCGGTGAAGTCGAACGCCATGTCCGGATAGCGATCGGAGACCGCGTCGATGATCTGCGGCCGCGTCGTCACCTCGGTTTCGTTCGTCAGCACAATGTCGAGCGCCTTCCTGGCCAGTGAGCGATCCCACACGCTGCCGAGCAGCGAATAGTATTCCTGCTTCTCGAGGAAGTTCGTGGTCGACTTCGCCAGCGCGTGGAATTTGTCCCACGTCGCCGCATCGGCATGGTGCGCCACGATCTGGAGCACGCTGCGGCGCAGATCGGGCGGCAACGCGTCGTGATTGGCGAGGAAGGTGGCGAACCTCTTGCGCGCTTCTGCGATCACAGCAGGATCGTCGAACTCGGACAGCGCATCAAGCAGCACTTCGCGCAGGAGCGTGACGTTGTGGTTCTCGCCCGGCTTTGCCGTCCAGCCGACCTGGGCCAGGACCGGATTGAGCAGCTTGCGCCCGAAGGCGCGATAGGCCGCCTGTCCGGGCAAGTCGTTGTAGAGCGTGTCGACGCCTTCCAGCCGTCCGATCAGGGCGGCCAGCGCCTGCGGATCCATTTTGGGATTCGCCTTGGACGCGATCTGCATGAAATCGCTGAGCGGTTCGTAACTCGAATAGGCAAGCGCGCGCGTGTCGTTGATGAGGCCGAATTGATCCTCGGCCGACAGGTCGGCGAAGTGGTCGATGAGCGGCTTCAGGGTGTCGGGCGCATAGAGCGTGCGGAAGTACCCGCTCTGTCCCGAATTGACGACGACGACTGCATTGGCGGGAAGCTTCACGTTGACAGGCGCGCCGCGGCTGACGATGCCCTTCCACAACACCTTGCCGTCCGCCGCGCCGACAACGACTGGCACATGCCATGTCGCCGGCGCTTTGGCGGAAGCATCCGCCGCGAAGCGATCCTGGGTCAGCGTCAGCCCATCGGCGGTTTTCGTCACGCGGATGAGCGGCACGCCAGCTTGCAGCGTGAAGTCATGCGCAATCTGGGTGACGGGGGCGGGCGAAGTCTTGTCGAGTTCGCGCCACAGATCGTCGGTCACGGTGTTTCCGTAGGCATGCGCCTTGATGTAGTTGCGCACCCCGGCGCGGAATTGATCGGCGCCGACATAGTTCTCCAGCATCCAGATGACCGCCTGGCCCTTTTCATAGGTGATCTCGTCGAAGGCGAGATTGGCCTGCAGCACGTCGTAGATCGGCCGGATGATGGGATGCGTGCCGGCGCGCGCATCGGTGCGCATCGCGGCTTCCTTCTGGTTCATGGCGTCGAGCCACAGCTTCCATTCGGGATGGAATTGCGAGACGGCCTTCGTCTCCATCCACTCGGCATAGCCTTCGTTCAGCCACAGATCGTCCCACCACGCCATGGTGACGAGATCGCCGAACCACTGATGCGCCATCTCATGCGCAATCGTTATGTACACGCCGCGCTTGTCCGCTTCGGTGGAGATTTTCGGATCGATCTCGACATCACGCTCGAAGTAGAAGATGGCGCCCCAGTTCTCCATCGCGCCGAAGAACTGGCTGGTGCCCGGCCCGGCGACGAGATCGAGCTTGGGCAGGGGGAACTTCACACCGAAATAATTTTCGTAGTACGGCAGGATGTGCGACGCGGCATCAAGCGCGAATTGCGCCTTCGCCGTGTCGCCGCGCTTCACCACGATGCCGATATCGACGCCGTTCACCTTGCGGCTGACGCGCTCGAAATCGCCGAGACCGAAGAACAGGAGATAGGACGACATCTTCGGCGATTGGGCGAAATGCACGACCTTCATCTTGTTCGGCAGATTGTCGGTGGTCGCGACCGGCGTGTTCGACACCGCCATCTCGTCGGCGGGAACCGTTGCGGTCAGCGTGAAGGTCGATTTGATGCCCGGCTCATCCCAGCTGGGGATAAAGCGCCGCGCGTCGGAATTCTCGAACTGGGTGAACAGAGCCCGCTTCTTTCCCTTCGCCGTGTCGTAGTCGAGCGCGAACAGCCCCGCGGCGTGCGGATTGATCTTGCCGGTATAATCGATCGACAGCGTGTGCTTTCCCGAGCTAACCGGTCTGGCAAAGGTCAGGATCGCCTGCTCGTTCTTGGTGTCGACCGTCACGCGCGGGCTTGCCGTTTCGCCGGACAACGAAACCTTCGCGAAATGGAGATCCGCCGCGTTGAGCACGATCGTCTTGGTCGGCGTCTTCACGTCGAGATCGATCTTCACCGTGCCCTTGAACGCGAGGTGCGCTGCGTCCGGCGCGATCGCGATGTCGTAA
>DATIYG010000157.1:0-2340 GCA_035517755.1 Rhizomicrobium sp.
CCCTGCGCGCTCTACATGACGGCTGAGATCTCGCTGTAACCCCTACAGTGCATCTGTCACGAGGACACGTCCCTTCGCGCCGAGCGCGGTTTCGCCCTTCTCGTTGCGGATGCGGCCCCGCAGTTCAACGATGTCGCCACAAAGTTTTTCGCTGGGCGTGACCTTGATGGCGAGCCATTCGAGCTGGATCGTCTCGTCCGCAAAAATGGCCTTGCGGAATCGCACCCAGAATTCGAGCCCCACCATCGCGCAGTGGTCTGAATAGTGGGACGCTGTCAATGCCAGCAGAAGGGCCGTGGTATGCGTTCCACTCGCGATTGTGCGGCCAAAACGGGTGCCGGCGGCAAATTCCGGGTCGTGATGGACCGGATTGGTATCTCCGACAGCGGCAGCGTATTCCGCCACGCCGGCTTGCGACAGCTTGACCTCGGCCGAAAAGCGTTCGTGCGGAAATGCGCGCATGCCCTGAACCTCGCGACCAGAATGTTAGCACGCCTTTCAGCGCTGCCGAACTAGCGCGTGTCGCTTTCGTCAGAACAGGCCATGCCGAACTGCGACAGGCCTTCCTCCAGATAGTCGCCCAGCAGCGGCAGGCCGAGCAGATATTGGCCGGTGCGGTTGTTGTGCTCGCTGCGCGCCGTGGACATCGCCTCATTCCATTCCGACTTGTCGTATGTGCCGCGCCCCAGCCAGGCCAGCGCCACCAGGGTCAGCTGTTCGTCGATGTCCAGCCCGTTGATGAACTTCAGCAGCTCGCGCTGGACGGCGTCGTCCGGCTTGTCCTCCAGGATGTCCGAAAAGGAATCGTCCACCGCGTCGGAGCCGGAATTCGGATCGGAATTGGCTTCCTTGGCATCGAACTGGCGGGCGCGGGCAATGATGTAACAGACCTTGTCTGTGGCGATGCCGAGTTCGACAGAATCGGTCTCTTCGGCAGACGTGGCAGTCAGAGGCATGGACGGTTCTCCAAATTCACAAAGGAAACGAATGCATGGCTGCCATGTTCCGGAGAGGCGGTCCGTATTCATTGACCATGGTCAAGGATGCGCCTACATCGATCATGGGCCACGCCGCCCCAACGCGGCGCGATCATTCTGGAAGGAATGAACCATGACCGGACCGAAGCCGGCCGTGCGCCCTGCACGGCCTTTTTTTTCATCCGGCCCCTGCGCCAAGCGCCCGGGCTGGACTCCCGAGGCCCTGAGCGGCGCGTTCCTCGGCCGCTCGCATCGTGCCAAGGGCGGCAAGGCCAAACTCAAGGAAGCCATCAACCGCACGCGCGCCATCCTCGGCATTCCCGCGGAGTATCGCGTCGGCATCGTCCCGGCCTCCGATACCGGCGCGATGGAGATCGCGATCTGGTCGTTGCTGGGGCCGCTGCCGGTCGATGTGTTCGTGTGGGAAAGTTTCGGCGAGGACTGGCTCACCGACACCGCCAAGCAGCTGAAGCTGAAGACCGAGGTGCATCGCGCAGAGTACGGCGCGCTGCCGCATCTGGTGGCGCAGCAGAATCGCGACGTCGTGTTCGTGTGGAACGGCACGACCAGCGGCGTGCGCGTGCCCAACGGCGACTGGATCCCGCCGCATCATGATGGCGTGGTGCTGTGCGATGCCACAAGTGCTGCCTTCGCGATGGAGTTGCCGTGGGAGAAGCTCGATGCCGTCACCTTCTCCTGGCAGAAGGTACTGGGCGGCGAAGCGGCGCATGGCATGCTGGTGCTGTCGCCCGATGCCGTGAAGCGCCTTGAATCCTATTCGCCGCATTGGCCGCTGCCGAAGATCTTCCGGCTGACCAAAGGCGGAAAGCTGAACCAAGCCATCTTCGAAGGGGAGACCATCAACACGCCGTCCATGCTGGCGGTGGAGGATTATCTCGACACGTTGAAGTGGGCGGAGTCGATCGGCGGCTTGCCGGCGCTGCTCGCGCGCGTGAACGCGAACTTCGCTTCTCTGTCCGCGTGGGTCGAGGACAGCAACTGGGTGGATTTCCTCGCCAGCGATCCGGCATCGCGATCACCAACCAGCGTGTGCCTGAAGATCACGGATCCCGCGTTCACGTCGCTCGATGTCGAGCATCGGCACACGATGGTGAAAGCGCTGTGCGGCGCGCTGGAAAAGGAAGGCGTTGCCTTCGACATCGCTGGCCATCGCAATGCGCCGCCGGGTCTGCGCATCTGGTGCGGCGCCACCGTTGAAGCCGCAGACCTCGAAGCGTTGGGCCCCTGGCTCGACTGGGCCTGGGCGCAAGTGAAACAGACCTGACTGCTTCGTGGCTCCGCGTTCCGCGGAGCACCTCAGCATGACGTCATCCTGACGTGCGAGCGAAGCGAGCCCCGAAGG
>DATIYG010000158.1:0-19457 GCA_035517755.1 Rhizomicrobium sp.
GACATGGCAGGCCAGCCGGGTGGAAGGGATGAGGAGTCAGCCATCGCCCGATTCTTAAGGCGCGGCGCTAGAGAGTAAAGGCGTCAAGACCGCTCACCGCCCCGGTCCAGTCGTGGCTTGCGGGATCGACCGCAAGCGGCAAGGGAAAGGCATCTCTGAGTGCGGCAAAGTCGTTGTCGATCGGCTGCCAGGAGCGATCGATGAAATCGGCGACGGCGGCCCAGTCGGTCGGCTCGCCCCGGTCCTGGCAGAAGGCCGGCACCTTGCGCCTGCCGCTGCCCGCATAGAAATCCGCAAAGCGGTGATCCAGTTGCTCGCGCTCGTCGAACGCATCGATCAGCCTTCCGCCGCCCCGCATGAGGGAAAACTTGGCGCAAGGGATGCCGTAGGCGTCCGCCAGCATCATGCCGTGGAAGCTCGTGCTGACGATCCGCTTGCAGGCCAGAATCTCGTTCAGCTTCGACTTGAGCGCGGCAAGCGTCGGATCGTGATAGGTCGCGATGATGCGGACCGCGCCGGACTGATCGGCCGGAACAGCGTACCGGCGAAATTCCGGCAGCGGACCGGAATTCGGATGCCGCTCGATCAATTCGGAGACATGAAGGACAACGCCAAGCTCGTGCGTCTTTTCGACCGTGGCCGGCATGAGCCGCGGCAGGAACCAGGCGGGATCGCCATAGATGGCCGGCGCTTCGACGCCGGCGCGCCGGAAGGTGTCGCGCGAATGTGGCCCGCGCACGGCATGCACGACGAAGGCCGTTTCCGGCGGCACCTCGAATTCGGCCGGCCCGGGTGTCATGGCGTTGCGCCGGGCATCGACGCCGGTGCCCCACACATGCACCGTACCATCGCGCATCTTGTGCACGATCGTGCCGATCGAACAGAGCCGCGTGTCGCGCGATTTGAAGCCGACGTGGCGGACCGGCAGGCCCGCCATGGCCGCCACGATCACCGGCCCCAGCGCATCGCCCAGATTGACAAACGGAAAGGTGGCGCGGCTGCAATCCCAGGTGAGCGGGACCGCCCCCGTCTCCTGCACGATCCGTTCGAAATCGCTTCGCATGTCGCGAGCTTAGGTTGCGATCACGTGCCCGGGAAGGCGGACGCATTCTCCTCCGCGGGACTCGACGGCGGCTCGGCGTGCGCTAGACTTTGGCGATAGCCATTGGGAGACGGGTATGTCCAAGCCGGAAGAAGTGGGTCTGTCGGGCGAGCGCCTGGCGCGGCTCGATGCCGCCATGAAGGCCAAATATGTGGATTCGGGCGCCCTGCCCGGCTTCCTGCTGCAGGTGTTCCGGCGCGGCCAGTTGGCGCACACCGGCATGACCGGCTCCATGGACCTCGAGCGCAACAAGGCCATGCGCGAGGACGCGATCTTCCGCATCTACTCCATGACCAAGCCGATCACGGCCGTGGCGCTGATGATGCTGGTCGAGGAAGGCAAGATCGCGCTCGACGACGAGGTGCAGACCTTCATCCCGTCGTGGAAGAATCTCGGCGTCTATGTCAGCGGCATCCCCAGCCTCACCGCCAACACGAGCGGACAGTTCATCACCGCGCCGCCCGCCCGGCGCATGAAGGTGATCGACCTCGCCACGCACACGTCCGGCCTCACCTACGGCTTCCTCTACCGCACCCCGGTGGACGCCGAATACCGCCGCGCCAAGGTGGGCGAATTCCACAGCTCCGGCGGGCTCGATGCCATGGTCGAGCAGCTCTCCAAGCTGCCGCTCGATTTCTCGCCGGGCGACCACTGGAACTACTCGCTGGCCATCGATGTGCTGGGCTATCTCGTGCAGCAGATCAGCGGCCAGACCTTCGGCGAATTCCTCCGCACGCGGATTTTTGCGCCTCTGGGGATGAAGGACACGGCCTTCGCGGTACCCGTCGACAAGCTCGACCGCTTCGCCTCCTGCTACATGCCGAAGAAGGGTGGCGGCCTCGAACTGCAGGACGATGCGCAGAAATCGCATTACCTCGAACCGCCGAAGCTCGAATCCGGCGGCGGCGGGCTCGTCTCCACCGCGCACGATTACATGCGTTTCTGCCGCATGATGCTGAACGGCGGCGAGCTCGACGGCGTGCGCATCCTGTCACCCAAGACGGTGGAGATGTTCAGCCTCAACCTGCTGCCCGACAACAAGCTCCTCACCGACATGGAGATGGGCAAGGGCATGTTCAGCGAGGCGGGTTATGCCGGCATCGGCTTCTCCATCGGTTGCGGCGTCACGGTTGACACGCGCAAGACGCACATTCCCGGCAGCGAAGGCGAATATTTCTGGGGCGGTGCGGCGGCGACCGCGTTCTGGATCGATCCCGTGGAAGACATGACGGTCGTCTTCATGACGCAGGTGATGGGCACGGAAGCGCGGCTATCGCTCAGGCGCGACCTGCGCACCTTGGCCTATTCGGCGATCGTGGATTGAACGTTGGATCCTCCCCCCTTCGCGGGGGAGGAACCGGCTAGCGGCCCGTCTTGATTCTTTCCTCGCGCAGTTGCGAGCGGCGGACCTTGCCGGCGTCGTCGCGCAAAGGCTCGGCGATGAACTCATACGAGCGCGGCCGCTTGTAGCGCACCAGACGATCCGCCAGATGCGACTCCAGATCGGCCTCAGTCAGACCCTCGCGCGGCTGCACGATGGCGTGCACCCGGTTGCCGAGATCGTCGTCGGGAATGCCGATCACGCAGGAGGATTGCACCAGCGGATGTTCGTCGATGGCCGCTTCCACTTCCGCCGGATACACATTGGCGCCGCCGACGAGGATCATGTCGGTGCGGCGGTCGGCGAGATAGAGATAGCCCTCCGCATCGAGCCAGCCGATGTCGCCGATGGATTCCCAGCCGCCCGGCAACGCGCGCGTCTCGGCACCCACATAGCGATAGGTCGGCGCCTGGTCCGGCGCGAGACGCATGAAGATCTCGCCGGTTTCACCCCGCGGCAGCATGGTGCCGTCCGCCGCGAACGCCTCGATCTCGCCGCCGACCGCGATGCGGCCGACGGAGCCGCGATGCGTCAGCCACTCCGCGCCGCTGATGACGGTCGCCGCCACGCCTTCGGTGCCGCCGTAGAGTTCCCACACCGCGTCGGCGCCGAGCCATTCGATCCACGCCTCCTTCAGCCACGGCGGACACGGCGCTGCCAGATGCCAGAGCGTCTTCAGCGACGACACATCGGAGGTCTGCCGCACTTCCTCCGGCAGCCGCCAGATGCGGCTCATCATGGTGGGCACGAGATAGAGCCAGGTGGCGCGAACCTTCTCGATCAGCCGCAGCGTCTCTTCCGGATCGAATTTCGGCATCAGCACGACGGACGCGCCGATCATCAGCGCCGGAAACACGGTGACGAACGGCCCGTTGTGATAGAGCGGCCCCGGCATCAGCAGTACGTCGTCCGCGGTCATGCGCCATAAGGTCGGGCCGGCCTCAACCACCACGCCCGGCGCGCCGGACACGATCAGCTTCGGCCGCCCGGTCGAGCCGCCGGAGGTGGGCGCCTTCCACGACGGCGAAATCGCATCCGGAAGTTCGCTGTCATCGAGGCATTGTGAAAGCAGTTCCGCGATGGAGGCCACCGGCCGGCCAATCTCGAACGGATTGTCGCCAATGATGACCGGCGACTCCGCGAGGTCGGCAATCGCCTTCATTTCGGAGAGCGGCAGCCGCCATGAGACCGGCTGCGGGATGGCGCCGATCTTCCACGCCGCGTAACAGGCTTCGACAAATCCGATGCCGTTCGGCAGCGCGATGGTGAGGAAATCGCCGTGCTTCACGCCGCGCGCCAACAGCGCCCGTGCAATGCGATTGCTCCGGCGGTGCAGGTCGCGCCAGGTGATCGTGTCATCCTGACATTTGACGGCCCACTGGTCGCCCTTGGCTTCGGCCACGGCCGAAAGGGCCGCGCCGATCGAGGGCGGGTTCGGCGTCGAGGCCGTTGATGTGCTGGAAACTTCGTTCATAAATCCCTGCCCGCGAATTCGGTCGGCAAGTTTCAATCATTCCCGTCATCGAACGCAAACTGCCCCCTCCCCTTGCGGGAGGGGGCAATCCGAACTTGCGCAGCAAGTGAGGATTGGGGGAGGGGTGGTTCGGTAGGAACCCCTCCCCCAAATTCTTCGCGGCTTTGCCAGGCGCTACCGCTTCGCTGCCTGAGCGCAGGCCGCCGCTCGAATTTGCCCCCTCCCGCAAGGGGAGGGGGAGATCCGTAAATGCTTGTGCGCCGTACAAGTGTGACGGATGTTATCACCGGAGTCTCCGGGGCAAGGCATGACCGTTCCCACCATCCGTGGCGTGATCCGCCGCAATCTGCTGATCGTCTTCGTCATTGCGCTGTTCGCCGGCGGCGGCGGGTTCTATCTGCTGCTCAAGAACGAGGCGATGGACAGCGCCGAAACGGAGGCGCGCATGCTGCTCTCCTCCGCCATGGCGATCCGCGGCTACACCACGCAGCACATCCTGCCCAATCTGACCAAGCTGCACGACGCCGTGTTTCACGAGGAAACGGTGCCGGCGTTCGCGGCGCAGACCGTGTTCCGCAGCGTCAGCGCCGGCGACCATGCCTACATGTATCGCGAGGCGGCGCTGAATCCGACATCCGTCGCCGATCGCGCCGGACCGTTCGAGGTCGAGCTGATCCGCGAATTCCGCAACAACGCGAGCACCAAGGAATTGCGTGGCATCCTCGACCAGAACGGCCAGCGCCTCTTTTATCTGGCGCGGCCGATCCAGATCACGAATGCGAAATGCATCATCTGCCACGACACGCCGGAGCGCGCGCCGAAGCTGATGGTGGCGAAGTACGGCCCCAACAACGGATTCGGCTGGAAGCTGAACGACATTGTCGGCGTGCAGTTGTTGACCGTGCCGGTCACGCAGCAATTCCGCAGCACGCTGGAGCTGGTCGGCATCCTGATGGGCGGGCTCGCGCTCATCTTCGCCGTCGCCTATTTCGCGCTCACCGCCGCCATGGAAGCAACGGTCGCCGCACCGCTCGAGAAGCTGACGGAAGCTGCCGAGCAGGCGAGCCGTTCCACATCCGCTGCGCCGGAATTGCCGACCGCCGGCGCGCGCGAGGTGCGCACGCTTGCCGAAGCCATCCAGCGGCTGCGCACAAGCCTCGCCAAAGCGCTGGCACAGCTGGGGCCGAAAGCATGAGCAGCATTCCCCGCACGGCTCTGCTTCCCGCCATCCTCATCACGGCGCTGCTGTGGGCCGTGACGATCTTCACGCAAAGCGATCCCGTGCTCGGCGAAGGCGTGGCCCATTCGCTTCTGCTCTCGGCGTCGCTGATCGCAACGGCGGTGCTGGCCGTCATCGTGACGGGCACGCTGATCCTGACGCTGGCCACGAGCTTCACCGGTGCACCGCCGACCGGCTTCCAGCGCGTCATCATCTACGGTTTGCTCACCTTCGCCGCGAGCTTCGCCACCTTGCGCTATTTCGGCCTTGATCTCACGGCCGTGCTGACGACATCGGCCATTGTCACGGCGGCGGTCGGCTTTGCCATGCAGCCGACCTTGTCGAGCATGATCGCAGGATTGGCATTGCATGCCGACCGCGCCGTGCATGTGGGCGACTGCATCCTGCTCGACAACGACACGGTGCGCATCGAGTCCATGAACTGGCGCGCCGCGTTGGGGCGACGGCCGGATGGGCGGTTGCTCGTCATCCCCAATGCCAAGCTGACGGACGCGGCCACCGAAGTGTTGCGGGCGCATGAAACCCACCGCGCCGAACTCGCATTCTTCGGGCCGCTCGATCATCCGCCGCAACAGGTGTGCGATCTGGTGCGCGAGCTGGTGTCCGACCTGGCGCTGGTCGACAAGAACCGGCCCATTGCCGTGGCTCCCGTGAGTTTCGAACCGGACAAGGAAGCCGTGAAGTTCCGCATCTTCTATTGGACACGGAGTCTGTGGGATCGCACCTTGATCGACGGCGAGATCATCCGCCGCATCTGGTATTCCTTCCAGCGCAACCGCATCGCCTTTCCGCATCCCACGGCCTGCGCGATTTCCGCAACCAGCCAGAAGACGCTCGACCGTCTGCTGAACGATCCGGAAGACCTCGGCCGCGATCTGGCGCGCGCCTTGCGCAGCGGGTTTACGGCCGGTGCGGCGGATGCGTTCGCGAAGGATGGCAAGCTGCTGCTGTTTGCACCCGACGAGCGCATCATCATGCCGGAATGGAGCGACGGCTGGCGCTATCTGCTGCTGCGCGGCGAAGCGTTCGAGGTCCCGGAATTTGACCTGACACCTGAAGTTTCAGGCGCGAGTACGCGACTTGGCGTGGAGAAGTTGGGACCGACGGCGGCGATCACGCGGCTGGCCGATGAATTGTCGCTGATCATCGGCCCCTACGCGAAGCTCGCCGTGATGCGCGCGGGCGATCGCACCGAGACTTACGAGCAGCTGTGCCGCGACGTGGCGCAGGAAATCGAAGACCCGAAAGCGCGCCAGGCCTTCCTCGGCAAGATGCTGGCGGCAACCCCGCCCACCTGGCGCACCGGTTCCGTGATCGCCGTGCGCCGCAATGCCAGCGGCCAGCTCGCGTCGGAGCCATCCTTGCGGGCGAACGGCGAAGTCGTGCTGCTGGCGCTGCCGACCGGTCTTCTCGACCAGTTCACACAACGCGCCGCGGCGGAGTGATGATTAGTAGCGCTCCAACACGAAGTTGCGACCGTTCAGGGACGCATCGTCATCGTATTTGCCGTGCTTCGAGCGCTTGGGCAGCTTGGGTTTCTTGTGCTTCAGGCGTTCGTAGGGAATGAGCGAAAGGATGTGGGAGATTCCATTCAGCCGGGCCCGCTTCTTGTCGTCGGAGCGCACCAGATACCACGGACAATGCTTCGTATCCGTGGCCTTCAGCATGGCATCGCGCGCCCGCGAGTAATCGTACCAGCGCGAGTACGACTCCAGGTCCATCGGACTCAGCTTCCATTGACGAAGCGGATCGTTTATGCGGGCCTCGAAGCGGCGATCCTGCTCGTCCATGCCGACTTCGAGCCAGGTCTTGATCAGGATGATGCCCTGATCGACCATCCATCTTTCAACAAGTGGACAGGCTTCGAGGAATTTCTCGTGCTGCTCCTCGTTGCAAAACCCCATCACGTAGTCCACGCCAGCACGGTTGTACCAGCTGCGGTCGAAGATCACGATTTCGCCGGCGGCCGGAAAATGCGCCATATAGCGTTGCATGTACAGTTGCGTCTTCTCGCGCTCCGTCGGCGCGGGCAGCGCGGCGACCCGGAAGACGCGGGGGCTGACCCGCTCCGTGATCGCTTTGATGATGCCGCCCTTCCCCGCGGTGTCGCGACCTTCGAACACCAGGATGATGCGGGAACCGGTCGCCTTTGCCCATTCCTGCACGTAACAGAGCTCGACCTGCAGTTTCCGCAGTGCCTTGACGTATTCCTTGTTTTTCATCTTCTCCGGGCGAACGTTGACGTCTTCTTTCCTGCGAACTTTGACCTTCATTTCTTCGTCTCCAATGCGCATCAGAGGCCAAGGACGGAACAGGTCTGCCGGGCGATCATGCGTTCTTCATCTGTTGGGACGACCCAGGCTTCGACGCGCGAAGCATTCGTGCTGATCCGGCCTTCGGCGTTCGCGTTCCGCGCTTCGTCCAACTCCAACCCGAGCCATGCGCACCCGTGGGAAACTTGCGCACGCGTCACGGCATCGTTCTCGCCGATGCCGCCGGTGAAGATCAGTGCATCGAGACCGCCCAGCGCCGCGGCGAGTGAGCCAATCTCGCGCACGGCGCGATAGACAAACAGCGCGATCGCTTCGGCGGCGGCAGGTTCCGACGACGCCCGCAGTGCGCGCATATCCGAGGAAATTCCCGACACGCCGAGGAGACCGGATCGGCGGTAGATGAGGTCCTCAATGGCCCGCGCATCCATGCCTTCCGACTGCATCAGATAGAGAAGCACCCCCGGATCGATGTTGCCGCAACGCGTGCCCATCACCAGACCATCGACGGCGGTGAAGCCCATCGTGGTCGTCACGCTGCGGCCACGATGAATGGCGCACAGGCTGGCGCCGTTGCCCAGATGGGCAATGACGATGCGCTTCTCCGCCAGTTCCGGCGCGAGATCGCGAAAATGCGAACTCACATATTCGTAGGAAAGGCCATGAAAGCCATATCGGCGAATGCCGTAGTCGGTCAGTTTGCGCGGTAGCGCAAACAGCTGCGCAAGGTGGGGCTGCATGCGATGAAAGGCCGTGTCGAAACAGGCCACCTGCGGAACATGCGGCGCGTCCGCGGCGATTGTTTCGATCGGCCCCAGATTGTGCGGCTGATGAAGCGGGGCGAGTGGTATCAGCTCGCGGAGATCAGCGACCACGGCCTGGTCGATGCGCGTCGGCTGGGCGTATTTCGTTCCGCCATGCACGACGCGATGCCCGACCGCCGCCACCGGCTCACCAGCCAGAAGCGATCCCGCGGTCGCCAGGACTTCCTGGGTTGCTCCCCGATGATCGATGCCCTCGCCCAACCATTTTCGATCGACGACCGTCGCACCCTTCCCGTCGTTCACCTGAAGGTGGGGCGATATGCCGATCTGTTCGACTTTGCCCCGAAACAGCAACACCTCTGAACCAGCTTCGTAGAGCGCGAATTTGATGCTGGATGATCCGGCATTGATAACGGCGACGCATTTGCTCATCGATCGCACTCGGTCCATTTGCCATCGCTCAGGGAACGGTCGCTCCGGCTGCGGTCGATGGCATGGCTATTTTCCGGTGGAAGAACCCGCATTGGGCTGAGCCGCAGGACTTGTGGCACCCACGGCCGCCACCTCCGTCGGCGAGGGAGATTGTGTCGCGCGGGCGCTGGGGGCGCTTGGACTCGGCTCGGTAGCGGCCCCTGCGCTGTTGCTTGTCAGCTGCGCAGCCGGCACAGCTTCCTTCTGGTCCCATCCGCCGCCGAGCGCCTTGTAAAGATTGACGACGGCAACAAGCTGATCGCGTTCGGTTTGGGCAAGTTCATTTTCGGCGGGGAACAGCTGCTGCTGCGCCTCAAGGACCTCGAAGTAGCTCGCACGGCCCGCCTGATATCGCATCACCGCCAAATCGACGGAATGACGAAGCGCCGCGACCTGGCCCTGAAGCGCGATCCGGCGCGGCCCAAGAGTCTGCTGAGCCACGAGCGCATCCGATGTTTCGCGGAAGGCGGTCAGCACGATCTGTTTGTACTGGGCGACGGTCTCGTCCCAGTAGGCTTGGCTTTGATGATAAGCCGCCTGCAGGGCACCGCCGGAATAGATCGGACCGGCGAGGTTCAGGGCCAGATTCCAGACATTGAACGTTTGCCACGCGCCAGCGACGTGGACGGCATCTCCGCCGACGAATGCGGACAGTCCGACCCGCGGAAAGAAGTTGGCCACGGCCACGCCGATCTGCGCATTCGCGGCGATCATGTTCTGCTCGGCATGGAGCACGTCGGGGCGCCGTTGCAACAGCGACGTCGTCGAGCCCGTTGGTGTTTGCGGTGTCGACTGGTCGGCCAACGAACGGCCTCGCTCAATGGTACGCGGATAGTCGCCCACCAGGATGCTGATGGCGTTTTCGAGCTGGCCAATCTGCAAGGTCACGGCGTGGATTGCGGCGTTGGCCGACTCGTAGGCCGCTTGCGCCCGCTCAACAGGAAGCCGGCTGTCCTTTCCGCCTTCGAAACGGTAGGTGAAGAGATCGAGCGTCTTCTTGTAGGTCTCGGCGCTGTCCCGCGCGATCGTCAGTTCCTGATCCAGCTCCAGCAGCTTGAAATAATCCGCGGCGAGGTCGCTGACCAGGGTCAACATAACGCCACGGCGCACATCCTCCTGCCCGTACAAATTGGCCTGCGCCGCCTCCGTCGTGTGGCGGATGCGTCCCCACAGATCGAGTTCCCATGCAGCGTTGAGCAGCCCCTCGAATGCACCGTACGAAGTTGTTCCGGATTTCCCGTTCTTCGTGAGGATGCCGGGCACAAAAGCATTGGCGGCTTCCGCCGTTCCGCCATATCCGATCTGCGGAAGGCCCTGAGATTCTGCAATGTCGACCTGTGCGCGTGCCTGCTCGATCCTGGCGACCGCAACCTGAAGATCGTAGTTGCTCGCCAACGCTTTCGTAATGAGGCCCTGCAGCGCCGCGTCCTTGAACACGCTCCACCAGGGCAAATCGGCAAAGGACTGCGAATCCGCCGGCGTGACTTGCGCGCGGAACTCGGAGGGCACTGCCATGTCGGGCTTCTTGTACTGGGGGCCGACGACACACCCGCCGAGCAGGAGAATTGGCAGCAAGGACAGACGCGCAACTGAGGCGTTTTTGTTCATGGCAATCCCCTCACTGGACCGCGGCTAGCATCTTTCGGAATCTGGAGAGCGTGAAGACGGTGTAAACCGAGCCGATCGCGAACATGATCAGAAGGTCCTTCCACACCATCGACAAGGTCGCATTCCGGAACAGCACCGCCTGCGAAAAACTCACGAAATGCGTCGAAGGCACGAGCTGCATCGCCTTCTGCAGAAATTGCGGCATGCTTTCGAGCGGCGTGTTTCCGCCCGACAGAAGGTTCATGACGATGAACACCGGGAACGCTAGCAGCCCGAATTGCGGCATCGAGCGCACCAGCGTGGCGAGCATGATTCCCAGTGCCGTGACCGAGAAGAGGTAGACGCACAGGCCGCTGACGAAGAGCGGCATGGACCCGGCGATCGGGACACCAAGAGCACCCTTCACCACGAAGAACAATGACGCCATCGCCGCGACAACGACCACGAGGCCGTTCGCCCATATCTTGGCGAACATCAGTTCGAACGGCTTGAGCGGCATCACCAGCAGATGCTCGATGTTGCCGTGTTCACGCTCGCGCAGCACAGCGGCGCCCGTCAGGAAGATCGCCAGCACCGAGATGTTGTTGATGACCTGATTTATCGCGACAAACCAGCTCTGCTGAAAGTTCGGATTGAATCGCCCGCGCGTGTTCAACTTCATGAGGGGCCGATTTTCCGGATTGCCTGACGCCGACCAGTACGGCCCCACTGCAGAATTGATGATCTTCCGGATATAGCCGGGGCCTCTGCCGGCCTGACTCATCGCCGTCGCGTCGACGATGGTCTGCACGGTTGGCTTGGCGTCCTTTGCCAAATCCTGTTGGAACTTCGGCGGTACATCCACGACGAAGGTATATTTCGCCTTGTCCATGGCGTGGTTGATGTCGCTGAACGAAATCTCCCTTGCCGGCAGGAACAAGGGCGGCAACATGTCGTCGCCGATCCGCCGGGCAATCTGCGAATCGTCCTCGTTGACGATCGCAACGGATGCATTGACGACGTCCATCACGGCACTCTTCGCAGGCGTGTAGACCGCGAAGGTAAAGCTGTAGAGAATGAGCAGGATCAGGACCACGTCCTGCGAAAGGCTGATCATCTCCTTGATGCCAAGCCGGTAGATGTGCTGCAGGCGTTCCATACCCTCACGCCTCCTGCTTCGGCAGCAGCACGACAGACACTGCGAAATAGACAAGCGCGATGATCAAAAGGGCCATCAAATTCGGCCAAAGGGTCGCCAGACCCAGCGCCTTGGTGAACGTTCCGATGCTGATGGCCTGGAAGTAGGTGCTCGGGAAAATCTTGCCGGCGATTGCAGCGACGCCCGTGAGCGACGAAACAGGCACGAACATTCCGGAAAACTGGACTGCCGGAAGAATCGTGATGATCGCCGCCGCAAAGATTGCAGCGGTTTGCGTCGCCGCGAATACCGAAATCAGGAGGCCGAAGCCGGTGCTGGCAAGAACATAGATTATGCCGCCGAGAGCGAGTGTTCCGAGACTGCCCTTTACGGGCACGTGGAAGAGAAGGACTGCCAGGCCCACCAGCGTGACAAATTGGATGAGCGAAACACCTATGTATGGCAGCTGCTTTCCAAGCAGGAACTCACCTCTTGTGGCCGGCGCTGCATAGAAATTCGCTATCGAACCCAGTTCTTTTTCTCGCACGACGGCCAACGCAGTCAGCATGCTCGGTATCAGGATCAGCAGAAGCATTACGTCGCCCGGGACCATGGCGTAGACACTGTCGAAGGATTGGTTATAGAGCGCGCGCGTTTCTATATTCGCCGGTTCGGCGCGCGGCGGAAGGCCATGGTCCTTACGGAACTGCGCTTCGTATTGGCTGGTCGCGCTTTCGAGATAGTCGCGCACCGTCTCGGCGCGGAACGGCACGGCAGCATCGATATAAGCAAGCACCTCCGGCTGGCGGTTTGAATACAGATCGCGCTGAAATCCCGACGGGATTTCCACTGCGAAACGCAATTCGCCGTCTCGCAGTCGACGGTCCATTTCATTGTAATCGTGAATCGGCTTCTTCTCGTCGAAGTACATCGACCCGCGGAACGTGTCGGCATAGGTCTGACTGGCCGCCGTCCCGTCGAAATCCAGGACCGAATAGGCGACGTGATTGATGTCGAGCGAGATGCCAAAGCCGAATACAACCATGAGCAAGAGCGGGCCAAGCACGGCAAAGGCAAGCCGCACATGATCATGCGCAAGTTCAATGGCTTCTCGGCGCGCAAACGCCCAGACGCGATTGAGGCTGAACCTGCCCTCTTCCCCCGTGGCATGCGATTGCGCCATGGCGGGTTGCTCGGTTTCGCTCCATTCTGAGGGGGCGGATTTCTTATCCGCGGCATCCTCGAGATAGCCGATGAAGGCCTCCTCAAGACTTGCAGCCTTGCGCTGCTTTACCAGATCCGCCGGCGTACCCTGTGCCAGAACGCGCCCCTGATGCATCATCGACATGCGATCGCAGCGCTCGGCTTCATTCATGAAATGCGTCGAGAGAAAAATCGTGACACCCTTTTCGCGCGACATTTTGATGAGCAGTTCCCAAAATCCGTCACGCGCGACGGGATCGACGCCCGATGTCGGTTCATCGAGAATGAGCACTTCGGGCTCGTGAAGCACAGCCACGGCGAGCGACAGCCGCTGGCGAATCCCAAGCGGCAGGCTTTCCGCAAGTGTGTCGGCGACAGAGCCGAGACTGAATTCGGTCAGCAACTCCTCGACACGGACTCGAGCGGTGTCCGGTGCCAGATCGAAAAGATGCGCATGCAGCATCAGGTTCTGTCGCACCGTCAGTTCCGTGTAGAGCGAAAAGGCCTGGGTCATGAAACCCACGTGACGCCGCGACTCCACGTCGCCACCCTTGACCGGCTCTCCGTTGAGGAGCGCGGTGCCATCGGTCGGCGGCAGCAGACCCGTCAGCATCTTCATCGTGGTGGTCTTGCCGCAGCCGTTCGAGCCCAGAAATCCGAAGATCTCGCCGTGTTCGATGCGAAAATTGACGTGGTCGACGGCCGTGAACGACCCGAAGCGCTGCGTCAATCCATGCGCCTCAATGACGGGCGCCCTGCCCGTCGGCTTGTAGGGCGTGATCACCGGTTCCTTGTGGCCGCGGCGTACTTCCTCCGGAAGCATCTTGATGAAGGCACGCTCAAGCGTCGTCTCATGCGCGCGCTCACGAACCTCCTGCGGCGTTCCCGTACCGATGACTTTGCCGGCGTTCATCGCCACCAGCCAATCGAAGCGCTCGGCTTCGTCCATGTACGCAGTTGCGACCATCACACTCATGGTCGGCCGGCGCTGCCGGATGCGATCGATGAGCTCCCAGAACTGGCGGCGCGCGAGTGGATCAACACCGGTCGTCGGTTCATCCAGAATCAGCAGATCGGGATCGTGGATGAGGGAACAACAAAGCCCCAGTTTCTGCTTCATGCCGCCGGAAAGCTTGCCCGCCGGGCGCTCGCGGAACGGTGCAAGGTCGGTGCTCTTCAGCAGATCATCGATGCGCCATTCCCGTTCTTCGCGGGACTGGCCGAACAGTCTGCCGAAAAAATCGACATTCTCGAATATGGAGAGGGTGGGATAGAGGTTCTTGCCCAGGCCCTGCGGCAGATAGGCAATGCGCGAGGAGACAGTGTTGCGAAAGCGTCGGTCTGCAATGTCGCCGCCAAGGACTTCCACCTTTCCGCTCTGTATTTTGCGTACGCCAGCAATCATTGCCAGCAGAGTCGACTTGCCGACTCCGTCGGGGCCAATCAGTCCGATCATCTTGTTCGATGGAACGTTCAGGCTGATATCGTCGAGCGCGATGGCTTTGCCGTAGCGCTGAGACACGCCTCCGACGCTGACGACCCACCCGGACCCCTCGTCGGCCATTATCTGGTGTCCTGCGCGATGGCCGAGCCAGTGGGTTGCCACAGATTCTGCGGAACCGGCCTGACCTGAAGCTTGGCCGGCCATTCAGCGGTCTTGTCCCAGCGGACATAGCCCATACCGGGCAGACCGACCTTTACGAGCGGCTCCCACTGGCGCAGGCGCGACTTGTCGAGTTGCAGCTTCACGCGGAAGGTCAGGTTGTGGCGTTCTTCCGCCGTCTCCACGGTCTTCGGCGTGAATTGCGCAGTCGGAGAAACAAAGGAGACGAAGGTGCGGATCGGATATTGCGGGGCGGCGTCGAGGACAACGCGCGCTTCGGAACCGACAGGGACCTTACCGGTCACCTTCTCGGGCAGGTAGACGTACATGTAGACGTCACTCAGATCGTCGATCGTGAACACGCGTCCGCCTGCCGCCAGCACTTCGCCGGGTTCCGAGAGTCGCGTTTCAATGCGCGCGCGAATGGGCGACACCAGAACGGCATCGCGGATCTCGGCGCGCAGCTTGTCGGCTGCGGCCTTGGCCGCGTCGATATTCGAATCCGCCTGCACCACCTGCACTTTGGCGCTAGCCAGCTCGGCGCGGGCTGACAGCATGCTGGCGAGATCGATTTCCGCTTCCTGGCCGCTGACCGCGCCGCGCTTCACCAATTGCTGCGAGCGGGCATTCTGCTGTGCCGCGTAGTTGTACTTGGCCTGGTTGACGGCAACCTGCGCCAGCGCGACGTTTTTGCTCTCTGACGTCGTCCGGATTGTCGCTTCCGCTTCGCGCAGCTGTGCGTCGAGCGCGGACGTATCCATCCTCGCCACCACCTGGCCGGCGTTTACGGTGTCGCCTTCGTTGAACAGAACTTCCTTGATGCGACCGGGATATTTCGTGGAGATGAAGTACTGGGTTGCTTCCAGCCGTCCGTTGCCCGCCGCAAAGCCCGCGGGCAGCGCCGGCTTCGAGAAAACAATCCAGGCGACGATCGCACCGGCGCCGACGCCCAGCGCGAGGAGCAGAAGAAGCATTCGCTTCGAGATTCGCGGCTTTCCTGACTGGCTCTCACCTTGACCGGACGAGGCCGACTTTCCAGCGCCACCGAATTTCCCGATCGTCGTGTCCATCGCACATTGCTCCTGTGGCGCGGACTTCGGCGAAATGGATTCGGGCCGCCTTGCGCAATGGCCGGAACGCATTGTCAGGATGGGTCGTCATCTGCGGACGGTTAGCGTACTGCCGTGCCGACCTTACCCGCAGATCGCACCCCTTCCACTCTCGCTAATGCGGCTGTTGGGCAGAGACTGACCACAACAACGGCACGTTCGAAGTCCTTACAGTCTCGCGGGGGATACTCCGGCGTGGTTGCGACACTCGCAATTGGACCGAAGTCCAATGCATTTTCCCGCGCCGACCGACACTGATCCACGCGCGTTCCGGATTTGCTCCGGATTTGCGGGCAGCAGCCTCGACCATGGTCCAACGATTCTTGCAGCGGGACCTCGTCAATTCTCTCCCGATTGGCCATCGCAAGGACGACTAGGCGAAGGACCAACTGAACCATTTCGCGGGTTCTGTCAGTCGATTGGCAGCCGATGGGTCCCCGCATGCGCGGGGGCACAATTCGCACAAACGGCTTAGCAGCGCATTTAACGCCGCTAAGCCGCGTGCTCATTGTGGTTGCGGGGCTAGGATTTGAACCTAGGACCTTCAGGTTATGAGCCTGACGAGCTACCGGGCTGCTCCACCCCGCGTCACCGATCCGTCACGTGGACGACGAAGGGGCGCCATATAGGACAGGCGGGACGCCCTGTCCACCAATTTACCCGAAATAGGTGCGGTTCGGGCCTCCTTCAACCAGTGTTAAGCCTGGCCTCGGGCCAGGGAGCGCATCCATGTTGGTTGGCCATTATGGGCCCGCATTCGCGGCCAGGGCAGTATTTCGACGCATTCCGCTGTGGGTGCTGTTCGTCGCCGTCCAGTGGATGGATGTCGTCTGGTCGATCCTCGTTCTGCTTGGCATCGAGAAGGTGCGTATCGTGCCCGGGTTCACCGAGGGCAGCCCGCTTGACCTCTACTACATGCCGTACACGCACAGCCTGCCGGGTTCACTTGTCTTGGCAGGTATTCTCGGCGCGATCGTTTCGGCTTTCTACCGGACCCGGCGGTTGGTGGTGTTCGCAGTTGTTGCGGCGGCCGTGTTCTCCCACTGGCTGCTTGATCTGATCGTGCATGTGCCGGATCTCATGCTTTACGATCACGTGAAAGTCGGTTTCGGCCTATGGCGGCACGTGGCGTTCAGCCTGCCGCTTGAATTGGTCCTACTGGCTGCCGGCGCCTGGCTGTACGCCAAGTGCGTGCCGGCCAGACCCGGCGGCAATGCCTGGCTAGGGATATTCGTGGCAGCGATGGTCGCGCTGCAGGTCTGGGTGAATTTCGGACCGCCGCCCGCCTCGCCGGCGGCGGCAGCCCAAACGGCCCTGCTCGCCTATGGACTGCTCGCGCTTTTAGCCGGTCTCGTCGATTTGAGCCGCATTAAGGCCTGAAGGATGGCGCGTGCGTGTTCATCGCGATACGATGTGCGGCATGGACTTTGTGTGTGACGCACCCGGCAGCAAGGCCTGGTTCCGGATCGAAACCGACGGCGAAGCCGAGCGCGAATCTCACGAAATGAAGCATGCGGTGGAAAAGCACTTCCGGCGCGAACGGGACAAGGCAATCCAGACCTATGAACCGACGTCGCAGACCTTCATCGAACGCGACATCGGACTGGCCGCCCATCTGAAGCGCGCCATGCCGTTGTTCCTCACGCTGCGCGATTCCGAAGGCCACGGTCTTGCAACGGCCATGCTCCCGCCGCAGGGACAAGAGGATGCCAATTTCCGCATCATCATTGTGGGTCCGGCAAACGCCGATCCCTATCCGACTGAGAATGACTCCATCGCCGCACTGGGGCAGCATTACGGCCTGACCCTGCCGCGCGAGCGCTGCTTTCCCTATCGCTAAGGCGTCGCGGCCAAATCTGATTAAAATCAATTTGCAGACACCTTCAACGGCATAGCCTTGATCGTGAAAGGAGGGGCTCATGCTCGAGACAGTCCAAATTCCGGGCACGACGATCTTCGACGGCAGGATGGCCGCCAAAGGCTACGCCCTCAACAAGATGTGCTTTTCGTTCAACGAGGCCGAGAACCGCGCAGCCTTCCTTGCCGACGAGGATGCCTATTGCAGCAAGTTTGAATTGTCGCGGGACCAGCGGGAAGCGGTGCGCCATCGCGATGTTCTCGCGCTGCTCGCGGCGGGCGGGAACATTTATTACCTCGCCAAGTTCGCAGGTATCTTCGGCCTGAACGTTCAGGACATCGGCGCCCAGCAGACCGGAATGACAGTTGATGCCTTCAGAGCGAAGCTCGTTGGGGAGGGCGTGTGATGGCGACAATTGTTGGCGGACTTGGCCTTTCGCACGTGCCGGCAATTGGCGGCGCGATCAAGCGTCACGCAGAGCACGATCCCTACTGGCGACCCTTCTTTGATGGCCTGCCGCCCATTCGGCGTTGGCTTGCGGATACACGGCCAAGCGTGGTGGTGATGTTCTACAACGACCATGGTCTCAATTTCTTTCTCGACAAGATGCCGACCTTCGCCATCGGGGCCGCACCGGAGTATCGCAACGCGGATGAGGGTTGGGGATTGCCGGTGCAGCGGCCATTCCGTGGAAATCCCGAACTTTCGTGGCACGTCATCGAGCATCTGGTGGCGCAGGAGTTCGACATCACCATGTGCCAGGAAATGCTGGTCGACCACGCGTTCACGGTGCCGATGCAGCTCCTCTGGCCAGGCATTGCAGAATGGCCCGTCGCCGTCGTGCCGATCGCCATCAATACAGTGCAGCATCCGCTGCCCTCTCCGGGCCGGTGCTACAAACTGGGCCGGGCGGTTGGAGAGGCCTTGGCTCAGTGGACGGGAAAGGAACGCGTTGCCATTGTCGGGACCGGGGGCTTGTCGCACCAGCTCGACGGCAAGCGCGCCGGCTTCATCAACAAGGAGTTCGATCTCTATTGCCTCGATGCACTCACCAACGACATTCAAGCGTTGACGCAGCTCACGATCCCGGAACTCGTGGAGCTCTCAGGCACGCAAGGCGTCGAGTTGCTGAACTGGATTGCCATGCGCGGAGCCCTTCCCGCCACGGTTGAGAAATCGCATGTGAGCTATCACATCCCGATTTCCAACACTGCCGCGGCCTCGCTCCTGCTGACCGAACCTGCGGCGAAATCCAGGGAACAAGCGGCCTAAACTGAGTTGAAGAAAGCGAAGGCGCGGATCTCGATGCTTTCACGCGCCGGCGCATCGGCGGGAGCTTCCGGATCGATGAAAGCCGAGTGCGCGCCCCATCTCGCGCGGCCGTCTTTCACGGAATCGTAGACCTTGAACACCAGCGCCTCGTCGCGATGCATATGCGGGAAGTAGTACCAGCGATGGGCCGGGTTGTACTGGAACTGGTAGATTTCGCCCCTGCGATCGGGGAAGCGGCGCTCAGCCGCAACAAAATCCTGCGGCGCCAGCGAGCGAAAATCTGCGATGGCCAGCGGATCGCGCTCGACCGGACGATTGATGGCGCGCCAGACCTGGATGATGGCCATGCGGCGGCTCAACAGATCCCCGGCTTGGTCCGGGAAGAAGTCGCGCACGCGCTGCGGCCCCGACCACTCGGTGTAGTCGTTGTGAACGGCAAGCACCGGCTCACGAAGCTGCTTGGCCTGCCGCATGGCTTCGTCGCTCGTACGCAGCGTGTGATCGAAGATATGGACGCGGGCGGCACCGGAACGCGCCGCGATCAGCCGTTCCATTTCCGGGTAATAGACGGCGCGAAGCTCATCGGCATCGAGGAAATCCTTCATCGCCGTCGGCTGATCGACCAGTTCGAAGCCGGCGCCGTCGAGTGTGAAACTCCTGCGCTTCCACCGCGCGTCATGGATGTCGACAATTTGGGGCGCGAAGGTCGAGGTGTTGCGGCGCAGCAGACCGATGCCCGGTCCATAGGATTCGGCGACAGGCTTCACGCCGGTGTCGACGATGTAATTGAGAGAGGCGCGCACCGCGCCACGTTCGGCAATTCTGCGTTCTGCGAGAGCCATGGCGGCACCTCCCGGATGCAAGGAGGATAGCGGCTTCCCGCTCACAAGCAAAAGCCCCGCGAGCGGGTCGCTCGCGGGGCTTCTGTTTCGTTGCGATGGCGGGGTTTTGTGCGAAGCACGCGGGAGCGTGTTCGCAAAGATCA
>DATIYG010000159.1:0-6177 GCA_035517755.1 Rhizomicrobium sp.
ATCTGCCGGCGGCGTTTCATGGGGTTCATCCTTCCCGCCCTTCAAAAGCGAAACGGGGCCGGAAGGCTTTTGGCGCCTTTCGCCCCATCTGGGAGGCTAAGATAGCCCCCGCGGCCCCACGCGGCAACGATTCGCTGGTACTCACGGGTGCGCCCCGAAGGCCAATCGGCTATTGTTCCGGCAAAGGCGGGGTAACCCGCGATTCCCATAGGATTTTCAAGAGGTTGGCATGAGTGGCTCGTTCGGTGACCGGGAGAAGGCGTTCGAATCCAAGTTTGCGCATGACGAGGAGCTGAAATTCCGCATCGTCAACCGGCGCAACAAGCTTCTCGGCCTGTGGGCGGCCGAGCAGATGGGCATTTCCGGCACCGAAGCCGATGCCTACGCTAGGTCGGTTGTCCAGGCTGACTTCGAGGAGCCGGGGCACGAAGATGTGGTCCGCAAGATCCAGAAGGATTTCGCCGCCAAGAACGTGGCCCGCTCCGATCATGCGATTCGGCTGAAGATGGACGAGCTGCTGGCCGTCGCGACCGAGCAGATTCAGAACGAGAAAGGCAAATAGCCATGCGCTGCCAAATCCGGACGAAGCTCATGATCGCCGCCGGCCTTTTGCCGCTTGTATCATTCGCCTCGGCCGGTCTGGCGCAGAATCCGGTGCGCGGCGAACAGCTGGCGCGGACATGGTGCGCGGGCTGCCACGTGGTCACATCCGGTCAGGAGCACGTGGTCACGGAGGTGCCATCGTTCCGCTCTATTGCGCAGCGCAAGGACTTCGACCGGCGCAGCGTTGCGTATTTCCTGCTGGCGCCGCACCCGCCCATGCCGAATCTGTCGCTGACGCGTAGCGAAGCGGCCGATCTTGCCGCATACATCGAGAGTCAGAAGCAGGTGAAGTAGGCTTCGGGCAGCAGGGCAGTGGGGCGATGAAGACATCCGTCATGCTCAGGTGCACGCGCAGCGCGCCAAGAAGCATGTTCCTTGCGATTGCGCTTCTGGGAGCGGGGAGCGCCACAGCATCCGAGCCCGGCTGGCCATACTACGGCGGCGATCAGGGCGGCCAGCGCTATTCGGCTGCGAAGCAGATCACGCCTACCAATGTGCGCGATCTTTCCGTCGCTTGGACCTATTCCACCGGCGCCCTGACGCGCCACGCCGATGCAATGGAACGTGCATCGTTCGAGAACACGCCGATCCTGGCCGAGGGCCGGCTCTATGTCTGTTCGCAGTTCAATGAAGTGGCGGCGCTCGATCCCGGAACGGGCAAACAACTCTGGTGGTTCGATCCGAAGCTCGACACGCGCATCCGCTATCCCAACGATTACGTCTGCCGCGGCGTGGCGTTCTGGCGCAATCCCAATGCACCGGCGAAGTCTGCATGCGCAGCACGCATCTATCTGAACACGGCAGATCGCCGGCTGATCGCGCTGGACGCCGCAACGGGAAAGCCATGCGCCGGCTTCGGCAAGAGCGGTTCGCTCGAAATCGCATCCGGTTCCGTGCAAACGAGCACGCCCTACCACGGCGCCAGCCAGACCGTGGAAATCACCAAGAACGGCCGGATGTTCGGCCGCATCCACACGACATCCGCACCGGTCGTCACGCATGGCGTGGTGATCGTGGGTTCGGCCATCGACGACAATCAGAAGGTCGATGAGCTGCGCGGCACGGTCTACGCCTACGACGCGGTTACCGGCGCGCAACGCTGGAGTTTCGATCCGCTGGGCGGCCAGAAGCCGCCGTTCCGCGCCGGTGCCGCCAATGTGTGGGCGCCGATGAGCGTGGACGAGAACGCGGGCCTCGTGTTCCTGCCCGTCTCCAGCGCCAGCCCGGATTTCTTCGGCGGCCTGCGCAAGGGCGCCGGCAAATACGCCAACTCCATCGTGGCGCTGCATGTGAAGGACGGCTCGGTCGCGTGGTCGTTCCAGACGACGCATCACGACCTGTGGGATTACGACATCCCGGCGCAACCGACGCTGGGCTCTGTCACCTACAAGGGCAAGACCGCGCCGGCGCTGCTGCAACCGACGAAGCAGGGTTTGCTGTTCACGCTTCAGCGCGACAGCGGCACCCCGCTCATTCCCGTGGTCGAACGCAAAGTTCCGCAAGGCGGCGCACCGGGCGAACAGGTGTGGCCGACGCAGCCGTTTCCCGTCGCACCCCGGCCGCTCGCGCCAACGAAAGTTTCGCCGGCGGATGCCTTCGGCATCTCGTTCTGGGATCGCGGCAAATGCCGGGACGCCATGAAGAGCATGCGCGCCGACGGACTCTATACGCCGCCTTCAACACAGGGCACGATCCTCTATCCCTTCACCGGAGGCGGCACGAACTGGGGCGGGCTTGCCTTCGATGCGGCGCACGACATCGCCTTCGTCAACGTGTCGAGCGCCATGCATCTGGTGCAGCTCATTCCGCAGAAGGAATTCGGCAGCGTGCGCGAGAAGCTGATGGGCAAGGAAGTCTCGCCCAACGAAGGCGCGCCGTTCGGCATGCTGCGCGAGGCGATCCTGTCGCCGCTTGGCATGCCGTGCAATCCGCCGCCCTGGGGCCTGCTCTACGCCATCGACATGCATGACGGCCACGTGATGTGGCAAAGCACGCTCGGCACCACCGAAGATCTGGCGCCGTTCAGCGAATACATCCTCGGCAAGACCGGCACGCCCAATCTCGGCGGCCCGATGGTGACGGCCGGCGGGCTCGTCTTCATCGGCGCGGCGATGGACGATTACCTGCGCGCCTTCGACGCGAAGACCGGCGCGGAACTGTGGCGCGGGCGGCTTCCGGCCGGCGGCCAGGCAACGCCGATGACCTATGTGTGGCGCGGTCGCCAGTATGTCGTCATCGCCGCCGGCGGACACGCCAAACTCAACACCAAACGCGGCGATACCGTCGTGGCTTTCGCGCTGCCGCATTGACCGCATCCATTGCCACCCACTCCAAGTGACAGCACGCCGGGAGTCGCGGTACGCTGGAACGGGGTTGGGGCAAGTGGGCCGATGAAGATCGTGGCACCGGTGTTTGCGGTTCTTGCATTCCTTGCAATCGGCGGAGGGCCCGGCTGGGCAACGAGTGACACCCAGCCGTCGCCGTCGCAGAACCACGCGGCTGACCTGCGCAATGCACTGAAATTTGTCAGCGATGAAGCGCAAAAAGATCATGCGGACAAGACCAAGCTGTCCGAAATCGTTGGGACGGTCATCGCAGACCCGGTCTTCCCCATGTTGCCGGAAGACGAGCGCCACTTTGCGTACATCATGGCCGGCGCATTGTTCTACGATACCGGAAAGTTTGAGCTTGGGCGGAGTGCACTCACGGAAGCCGTAAAGATGCCGGAAGCCACGGACCTCGATTGGGATCTGGCATTCAAGACGGACTTTCGGCTGCACGACTATGTTCCCGCGGCTCAGGACCTTACCGTGCTGGCCCGCAAATGGCCTTCAACATTGTCAGACTACAACGATCGGGCGATCGCCAGAGTGATCGACCAGTCGGACGAAGATGATCCGACGGGCGCCGTTCCAAACGGCCTGCTCAGCACGCTTGAGGACATCAAGTGGAAGCCGCAGGACCCGTTCCTCATCTCTGATGATCTTTGGCTCATCCTTGTTCGCTTGCGACTTGAACAAAATGATCTGGCCGGGGCGAAACGGGCCGCCGTCAGTATTTCCGATCCGCAGACGCTGATCGAAATGCGCGCGGACAAGAGGTTTGACGCGATCACGCAGGCCGATCCGGGCCGGTTCGATGTGATGAAAGCGTACCAATCCTACGTCTCGGACCTTCGCAGCCAATCGGCGGCGAGCCCGGACAAACTTGAGGGAATCAACCGGCTTGTTGAGGCGCTTCTCGGTATCGGTCGGGTCGACGAGGCGCTCACGATCACCACGGAAGCTATCGCCAAGGCGAAAGCCAAGCCGGATGCATTCAGCGACAAGGATGATTTCCTCAACTGGATCATGGATTCGCGGGCGCGAGCATTGTTTGCGCTCCGTCGCAGCGATGAAGGCTTTGCCCAGCTCGAAGAAGCGGCGGCGCTGAAGGAACACGGCGCGCGCAATGTCAGTCAGGCCATCAATCTTGCCGATCGCTATGTGGCTTATGATCGACCGGCAGATGCCATCAAGGCGCTGGAGGGGTTCGACACCGGACTGGCCAGCGAATACGGACGCATGGCGCTCGACGATGCGCGGGCCAACGCATATTTCGAGCAGGGCGATTCTGCAAGATTGGCAGACGTCCTTCAGGACATGCGAGCGCATGCCAAAGATGGCTCGCAACCCTTTCTCGATGCGATGTTGACCGTGGGAGATCTGGATGCGGCTGCAGCAGAGGTTATCTCGGAATTGCGCGATCCCCATAAGCGGCTGGCCATGCTGCGATACCTGCAAAACTACGTGGAGAACAACCATCGATCCGAACGCGAGGAAGCCACGCACAAGGCGTGGACTGCCGTGAAAGCCCGGGCAGATGTGCTTGGTGAGGTCGCAAAGGTCGGGCGAATAGAAACCTACGACCTGCTTCCGCCAAGCTACTGAGGACTCATTCCGGCAGGGATTGCGCGTCGGGGAACCAGCCATAGGCCGAGAAATCCACCTCGAACCGCAGCATCTTCGCCTGGATCATCGTGTAGAGCGGCATGCGCCAGGTGACGGTCGTGGAAAGCCCGCTCGGCTTGATCTGCGGCGCAATCGTTGTGCGGCCGACACGGATGGCGTTCGCGCGATCCACCGAGCCCGGCACACTCACGCTGAAGAGATAGGTGTGGTCGCCGAACATGGTCTGCGCGAGTTCGGTGCCGAAGCGGTCGTCGTCGTTGTTGCTGCGCGAGGGCGCATTCTGCTTGCGCGCGCGATCGACGAGGAAGGTGCGGGTGAAGGTGAGGTGCGACGGTCCAAGTCCGAACCAGCCGGCGCCGTGGTTGCTGAGGCTGAGCGATTCGTCCGACAGCTTGAGATCGGACAGCGACTTGAAATCCATCGTGGCGAATTGCGTGACCTTGCCGTCGTGTTCGGCCAGATGCGTACGCACCTTGTTGTTCTTGAGGTCGATGGCGGAGTCTTTCTTGTCCTTCAGCGCCTCGCCGAGCAGGCCGTCCGCGGTGATCGCCATCTCGTAATGGCCGGAGCCACCGCGATCGATGCTGAGTTTCTGGGTGAGGTCGAAACAGGCCGAAAGCGCGGCGGCCGTCACCGCGACGCACAAGACCCGCGCCAGAGTCTTCAGATGCACGCCCATGCGAAATCCCTCCGCCAATCGCGGCGCAGCAGACCTGTGGCTTAAGGCAAAAATACGACGCCCAATTCCCTCTCCCCCACGAATGTGGGGGAGAGGGTTAGGGTGAGGGGGTGGCGAAGCTTGGCGCAAAATGTCGACGCCCCCTCACCCCGACCCTCTCCCCCGCTTCGCGGGGGCGAGGGAGATTCAATTTTCCCCGAACACACGGGCGAAGATCGTGTCGACATGCTTCAGGTGGTAGCCGAGGTCGAACAATTTCTCGAGTTCGGCCGAAGGAAGCGCCTTCGTCACATCCTTGTCGGCTTTCAGGAGCGACAGGAGATCGCCTTCGCTGTTCCACGCCCGCATGGCGTTGCGCTGCACGAGCCGATAAGCGTCCTCGCGGCCGACATCGGCTTGCGTCAGCGCCAGCAGCACGCGCTGGCTGTGCACAAGGCCGCGCGTCCGATCGAGATTCTCCTTCATGCGTTCCGGATAGACGATCAGCTTGTCGACAACGCCGGCCATGCGGTGCAGCGCGAAATCGAGCGTAATCGTGGCATCCGGCCCGATGTAGCGCTCGACGGAGGAATGCGAGATGTCGCGCTCGTGCCACAGCGCCACATTCTCCAGCGCCGGTGTCACGTAGCCGCGCACCATGCGCGCAAGGCCGGTGACGTTTTCCGTCAGCACGGGATTGCGCTTGTGCGGCATGGCGGAAGAGCCCTTCTGGCCTTCGGAGAAGAATTCCTCCGCTTCCAGAACTTCCGTGCGTTGCAGATGGCGGATCTCCGTCGCCAGCCGCTCCAACGAACTGGCAACCACGCCGAGCGTTGCGAAGTACGCCGCGTGGCGGTCGCGCGGGATCACCTGCGTGGAGACGGGCTCGGTGTGCAGTCCAAGCTTGGTCGCGACATGCGCTTCCACGCGCGGATCGATGTTCGCGAATGTGCCGATCGCGCCGGA
>DATIYG010000160.1:0-3093 GCA_035517755.1 Rhizomicrobium sp.
CCCATCGTCGCGTTCCCGGCGATGAAATCGTGGTCGTCGAAGGGATGCACGAAGGTGGCGTCGATGCCGGGGAAGGCGCGATCGTCCATCGCTTGCCACGCGACATCGAACGGCACGGGAATGAGTTTGGCGCCCAGCGCCTTCATGCGCGCCTTCTTCGCTTCCGGCGCGGTCTCGATCACCACCACGCTGCACGGCACGCCGGCGGCGCGCGCTGCGTAGGCGACGCCCTGCCCCGCATTGCCGGCGCTGATCGTCCACACGCCGCGGCGCTTCGCTTCATCGGACAGCAGCGCGACCGCGTTGGCGGCGCCGCGCAGCTTGTAGGCGTTGATTGGCTGCAGGTTCTCGAGCTTGAGCCAGATTTGGGGCAACTCCTCGCCCAGCTGCAGCCTCACGAGCGGCGTGCGCAGGATCGTGCCCTTGATACGCTCGCGCGCGCTCCTGATCTCGTCAAGCGTGATGGGACGGACGGGATCAAGCATCGCGGGGGTCCTTTTGGGCAAGATAGCGCGGCAGTTCGCGCTCGAATTCGGGAAAGTAGCGCGCGATGACCGTGATGTCGAAGCGCTGCAGGATGGACTCTTTCACCTCGCGGTCGAGCAGAAAGCGGAACGCCGCCTCGACAATCTGTTCGGCGGTGCGGCCGGCGGCAAGGTGCTCGCGGTCGCGCTTCGCCATCGTCACCTGGTGGCGCGTTTCGCTCTTCCCTTCGCGCACGCAGACATCGCACGCCATCGGCTCGGAGGCGCGGTCGCAACGAACAGTGATTTCAGCTTCTGGCATGATGCGTTTGCCCGGATGGCGCGAAGTGGTAGCCTATCGCGGCCTGCCGGGAAATGAGGGGAAATCATGATCCGCCGCATAGCACTTCTGTGTGTCCTGCTTGCCGCCGTCGTTCATCCCGCCGCCGCACAAACCGTGCATCGGCTGACCCATCAGGCGCCCGACGGATCGCTGATCAGCTTCCAGCTCACCGACGGCACGGTGGTCGTGCAGGGCTTCACGGAGCAGGATTGGTGGAAGCTGACCCCCGACAACAAGGGCAGCTATGTCAACGGCACATGGACGCAGATCGCGAGCCTGCCGTCGAACTATTCGCCGCTCTATTTCGCCTCGGCCGTGCTGGCGGACGGCCGGCTCGTGATCTCCGGCGGCGAGTATCTGTTCGACTCTTTCGCCTTCACCAACATGGGCGCGATCTACGATCCGGTGAAGGACAAATGGAAGGCGATCGGCCATCCCAAGGGTTGGGGCTTCATCGGCGACTCCCCGTCGGTGGTGCTGCCGGACGGAAAATTCCTGGTCGGCGAGAAGTTCAAGAAGAACATGGCGTATCTCGATCCGGCAACGCTGAAATGGACGGCCGTCCCGAGCGACGGCAAGAACGATTTCAACGCCGAGGAAGGCTGGACCTTGATGCCGGACGGAACGATCCTGACGTTCGATGTGAAGGATCACCCCAAATCCGAGCGTTACCTGACGGACGCCGGAAAATGGATCAGCGCCGGAACGACCGTCGTCGATTTGCGCGGGCCGCAGGATTGCTGCGGCTGCATCATCTATGACCCGAACAAGCCGTGCTATCAGCCGCCGGGTGAAGTCGGGCCCGCCATCCTGCGCCCGGATGGAACGGTGTACGCCACCGGCGCCACGCCGGAAGGTCAGAGCGTCGCCCACACGGCGGTCTATACGCCCTCCAATCATGCCAACGGCAAGGGCAAGTGGACGGCGGGACCGAACTTCCCGAACGGCGATCAGGCCAGCGACGCCTACGCCGCGCTTCTGCCGAGCGGCAATGTGCTGGTGCAGGGAAGCAGCGGCGCGCTCTACGAATTCGATGGCACGAATCTGACGAAGACCAATTTCAACGGCGGCGGCAATCCGCTGATGGTGCTGCCGACCGGTGAAGTTCTGATCGGCGGCAGCGAAGTCTATCAGCCGGCCGGCACCTATCAGGCTTCGTGGGCACCGACGATCACCTCCGCGCCGTCATCCGTGACGCGCGGCCAGACCTATCAGGTGTTCGGAACGCAGTTCAACGGACTGTCGCAGGCCAATGCGTTCGGCGACGAAGACGAGACGCAGACCAACTATCCGCTGGTGCGCATCACCAACAATGCGACGGGCCACGTGTTCTACGCCCGCACGCACGATCACAGCACCATGGCGGTGGCGACTGGTTCGGCAATCGTGTCGACAAATTTCGATGTGTCGGCGAACATCGAAACGGGCGCCAGCACGATGGTGGTGGTCGCTAACGGAATACCCTCGGCATCGGTTGCCGTGACCGTGAACTAGGCGGCCCGCGTCCGATTTCGGTTTCGGAACGGTCTGACTTCGCTGGTATCGCGCGCCACACTTGTCAGTGCTTTGGCACGGCGACGATAATCGCCCGCGGGCAACAGACACGGACCCAAGAATGTCCACGAAATCACACGGCGGCGGCCTCGATGCCAGCCGCCTTCGCCACCTGAAATCCGTCATCGAAGACGACATTGCGAAGGATCTGTATCTCGGCGGCACGATGATCGTCGCGCGCCACGGCGAGATCGGATTTTACGAATCGTTCGGTCATGGCGATTTCAAGAAGACGATTCCCGTGAAGAAGGATTCCGTCTTCAGCCTGTTCTCGACCACCAAGTCCTTCACCAACATCCTGGTGCTGCGCGCCATCGAGAACGGACAATTCGCATTCCATACGAAGGTCAGGGATGTGGTGCCGGAGTTCGGTGGCAAGGGCCGCGACGACATCAATGTGATGCATCTGCTGACGCACTCGTCCGGCATGCCGCCGATCTTCACGGCCAACGAAGGCATGTACATCGACGTGCTGGAAGACGTGGTGATGGCGATCTGCGAGCGCATCGCCGCCGAGCATCGCCCCAACGAAGTGGTGGCATACTCCGCGCTCGTCAGCCACGCCATGCTTGGCTACATGGTGGTGAAGACCGATCCGAAGCGACGGC
Source organism: Rhizomicrobium sp. (assembly GCA_035517755.1). Taxonomy (GTDB): domain Bacteria; phylum Pseudomonadota; class Alphaproteobacteria; order Micropepsales; family Micropepsaceae; genus Rhizomicrobium. The sequence continues at coordinate 2,970 of DATIYG010000160.1, forward strand.
GCTTCCGCGACATCATGAACGAGGACGTGCTGTTCCCGCTCGGGCTGAAGGACACCTCCGTCGGCCGGCGGCGCGATCTCAAGGAACGCCATCTCGTTCCCGCCTTCCGCGGCAACTCGCCGAC
>DATIYG010000161.1:0-2501 GCA_035517755.1 Rhizomicrobium sp.
GAATTTCGGATCGCGGGCGATCTTGCCGCCGAGCGTTTCGCCGTCGATGAACTGCGCGATGAAGCCTTCGCCCATGTCGTCGGACGGCTGCAGCACAATCTCGATCTTCGGCACCGGCACGCGCGCCTCGTGTGCCAGCCCGATCAGCAGGGCTTCGGCAGGAAGCCCGATGGCCTGCCGCTCCTCGCCCTGAAAGGCGCGCGGCGCACGGCGCAGGATGAGCGGTGTCACGCTATCGCTGAGCACCGCTTCGAACGACCAGGTTTCCTGCGTCGCGCCGCCAGAGAGCCGCCGCAGATTGCGCACGCCGTTCGTGCCGGGCATCGCACGCGCAAGCACCGCGGCGAGTTTGGACTCCAGATCGGTGTTGCCGGTCACGATCGACCACTGGTTCTCCCCCCGTTTACGGGGGGCAGGAAGTGGACGATGGTCATTAGTGAAGTGATCCAAACCAGCGGCCAAGAAGAAATGCGGCCGTAATAAGTCCTCCGACGACAGACAGAACCGCGACAATGGTCGAGACCTTTAGTCGGACAATCAAGGACCACAACTCGGCGAGTGAGATTGAATCAAATGAATCGGTCATGATCCGTTTTGGCCTTCCGGCCTGCAGGCGGACCTCCTTTGCCCACGCCTCAAGCCGATTTTGAAATACCGATGACGAAAGTTGCTCCGGGCTAATTTCGATGTCCGCCACGTGGCCCAAGACCCGTTCTTCCAACATTCCTTCCTGCTTCACGCCTCTTTCGCAGAGAAGTAAAAGAGGGAGCCCAATCGAGTATGCGATGCTTGCTTCAGCGTGGTTCCACACCGTCATCAGCCGGACATCGTTACTCGATGTAGAGGTGCCGTCCAGCTTATTTCGAGTCAGCGTAGATGCCCGATCCTTCTCATAGGCAACTACCACAGCTCCGTCGCAGGACTTCAAAATGCCCACTGCGTGATCCCACGGACGAATGTGAGTCGAGTCTGTATCCTCCTCGCGATCACCAACCGTCCGAGGCTCAAAACCCAACCCACGGACGCAGTTCATGATAGCGATCTTGAACTCGAGTTGCTGCTTGCTGAGTGGCGTGCCGATGCTGACAAAAATAACGGGTATCGATGACATCGCTTCCCCCTAGCGTGCGTCCCGGAAGGCGTTCGTGATCGGGTAGCGGCGGTCGCGGCCGAAATTGCGCCGCGTGATCTTCACGCCCGGCGGCGCCTGCCGCCGCTTGTATTCGGACACATAGAGCAGCTGTTCGATGCGCTTGACGGTGGCCGGTGCATAGCCCTTCGCCACAACCTCCTCGAACGACCTCTCGCCTTCCACCAGCATCTCGAGAATGCCGTCGAGGATTTCATACGGCGGCAGCGAGTCCTCGTCCTTCTGGCCGGCACGCAGTTCCGCCGTCGGCGGCCGGGTGATGACATTGTCCGGCATGACGCGACCCTTCGGACCCAACGCGCCGCGCGGCACATTCCCGTTGCGCCAGCGCGCCAGACGGAACACTTCCGTCTTGTAGACGTCCTTCAGTGCATTGTAGCCGCCGCACATGTCGCCATAGAGCGTGGCGTAGCCCACACTCATCTCCGACTTGTTGCCGGTGGTCAGCACCATGGGGCCGAACTTGTTGGAGATCGCCATCAGCATGACGGCGCGGATGCGCGACTGGATGTTCTCTTCCGTCGTGTCGACCGCGCGCCCTGCGAAGGTGTTCCCAAGCGACGCGGTGAACGCGGCCACCGCGGGTTCGATCGGCACGGTTTCATATTTGCAGCCGAGCAGCCTTGCCACCTCCGCCGCGTCGTCGAGGGATTCCTGTGAGGTGTATTTCGACGGCAGCATCACGCAGCGCACGCGCGCCGCGCCAAGCGCATCGACAGCCACAGCAGCGGAGAGCGCGGAGTCGATGCCGCCCGACAATCCCAGTACCACGCCGGGGAAACGGTTCTTGTTCACGTAATCGCGCAGGCCCAGCATCATGGCGTGATAGACGGATTGCTCTCGCATCTCCTCGCCCGCGCATTCGCCTTTGGCGCACACCCAGCCTTCGCCCGCGCGCGTCCATTCGGTGACGACGAGCGCCTCCTCCCACGCCGGCAGCGCGTGGGCGAGCGTGCCATCCGCATTGCACACAAGCGAAGCGCCGTCGAACACCAGCTCGTCCTGCCCGCCGACCTGATTGAGATAGATCAGCGGCAGCCCGCTTTCCTTCACGCGGCTGACGATGAGATTGAGCCGCACATCTTCCTTGCCGGCCTCGAACGGCGAGCCGTTCGGCACCAGCAGGATCTCCCCGCCGGTTTCGGCAAGGCACTCGACGACATCGGGAGTCCAGATGTCCTCGCACACCGGCACGCCGATACGAATGCCCCGGATGTTGAACGGCCCCGGCATCGGCCCGACGGCGAACACGCGCTTCTCGTCGAACACGCCGTAGTTCGGCAGATCGTGTTTGTAAGTGCGGCCCGCAATCTTGCCTTCGTCGAGATAGAGGCACGCGTTGTAGAGGCGG
>DATIYG010000162.1:0-3744 GCA_035517755.1 Rhizomicrobium sp.
GCAAGCCGCCCGCCCTTGATGGCCGAGAGATGCTTCCGCACACAGTTGACCTCGCCGATGGCGGCACCACTCGCCAGCAGCGCGCGGTTGATCGCCTGGATATCGGCGAACGCAATTCCGGGAAGCGGCACTTCCAGCAACGCCGATCCGCCGCCGGACAGCAGGCACAACACCAGATCGCTTTCGGTGAGACCGCTCACCGCCTGCAGCACCGCACGTCCGGCTTCGAGCGCGCCGTCATCGGGAATGGGATGGCGTGCTTCGATGATGCGGATGGCGCCGCTCGTCTCGCCACTGCGCAAACCATGGCCCTGCCGCGTGACGACAACGCCGCCGATCGACGGCCCGTAGTGGCGCGCAACAGTGACCGCCATGGCCGCCGCCGCTTTTCCGGCGCCGACCACGACGATCCTGCCGCTCGACGGCGGAGGCAGACAGCGAACGAAATTGTCGCCGACGCTGACCGCACCAACCGCAGCGTTCCACAATTCCAGCAGAAAGGCGCGCGGCTCCATCCCGAGCCTCATCGGTATCAGGCGGCGAGCTTCGCCATGAGAGCATCCGACAATTCGTAATTGCCGTAGACATTCTGCACGTCGTCGTGCTCTTCCAGCGTCTCGAGCAGCTTGACCAGCGTTTCGCCCGCATCGTCGGCGACGGGATTTGTCGATTGCGGCCGCCATTCGATCTTGGCGGATTCCGGCGTGCCGAGCTTGGCTTCCAGCGCGTCGCGCACGGTGCCGTAATTGTCGAGGCTCGCGATGAAGTCGTGCGTCTCTTCGCCGGACACCACTTCGTCCGCGCCCGCTTCGATGGCTGTCTCCAGCATCTGATCGTCGCTGCCCTTCGCTTTCGGATAGGCGATCACTCCGACGCGATTGAACATGAAGGTGACGGAATTCGGCTCACCGAGCGCGCCGCCATATTTCGAGAACGCGGCGCGGATGTCGCTGCCGGTGCGGTTGCGGTTGTCGGTCTGCGCTTCCACGATCAGCGCCACGCCGCCGGGACCATAACCCTCGTAGCGCACTTCCTCGATGTTCTCGCCGCCACCACCGACCGCCTTGTCGATGGCGCGCTGGATATTGTCCTTCGGCATCGACTGCGCCTTGGCAGCGATGATGGCTGCGCGCAGGCGCGGATTGTGATCCGGATCCGGCATGCCGAGCTTGGCCGACACCGTGATTTCGCGGGCGAGCTTGGAAAACACCTTGGAACGCACGGCATCGACGCGCCCCTTGCGGTGCATGATGTTCTTGAACTGACTGTGGCCGGCCATTTCGCTGGGTCTTGGGGGTGCGGGCGCTGAGATAGCCGGGGAACGCCGCGGCTTCAAGCGCCTGCGGCACCCGGCGCGATGAAGTTGAGGCTGGACACGGCAAGCACATGCTCAAGCCGGTCCCCCGAGCCAAGCGGCAGCCAGAGTCCCTCGGTGCGCGCGTCGTGGAGCAGCGGGCCGGTGAAGCGACGCGCCAGACTGCGGGCTGGCTCCCCCGTCTTGACCACATGCGTGAGGATGAGGCCGAAGCGAAGGCGCACGCCCGGATCGGGATGTTCCGAAACGAGCTTGCCGGTCTGATCCGCGGCAAGGCCGGGGAACACACCGGTGCCGATCAGGCGGGCGCGGAAATCGGCACCGTCATTGACCAACTCGTAGATGTGAACCATGCGCAGGCAGCGCTTGATGGCGCGCGGCACGAAATCGGTGCGGCGCGGCCATCGCCTGTCGCCGCGCAACGCGTGCCAATGTTGGAGCATGAAACGCAGGTCGGGATCTTCCACCGTATCGGCCGCGCGGATTTCCGGCCGCGTCGGCTCAGACCAGAAATCCGGATGGGCGCGGTGTTCCATCCCGCTCCACGGTCCCTCGCTCGTGCGCTCCCCCGAGGCACTTGTATGCGAATCATACCATTTCTTCGCGCGCCTCCGCAGCGGCCTCGCGGACCTTCTGCGATACATTAAGTTGGCGAGCCACTAGCGCTGAAGTTGTGTCCGCGATCTTCGCTTCGGACTGGCTGCCGTGGCGGAGCGAATAAACCTTGGTGAATTCCGCGCCGAGCAGAAACACCTGAATCGAATAGTAAATCCAGATGAGCAGGACGAAGAGGCCGCTCGCCGCACCGTAGCGCGAGCCGACGCTTGTCGTCGAAAGATAAAGCCCGATGAGATATTCGCCCGCGTCGAACAGCGCGGCCGTGGCGATCGCGCCGGCGACAACGTCGCCCCAGGCGAGATCGACATCCGGCAAGATCTTGTAGATCGCGGCGAACAATGCCGCGATCAGCACGAACGAGACGAGGAAGTTCGCCCCCCACACCATTCCCGGCGCAAGCGGCACGAAATCCTGGAGGCGCTCGCCGAGTGCTGCGATCGCCGCGTTCATCACCAGAGAGATGGCCAGCAGGAATCCCAGTGCCAGCACGAGGCCCAGACTGAGTAGGCGCACGCGCACCAATCCCCAGATGGAAAATGCATGCTGCTGCGCTTTCCAGAAGGCGTTCAGCGTCGCCTGCATTTCGCCGAACACGCCGGAGGCGGTGACAATGACCAACACCACGCCAACGAGAGTCGGCCAGAATCCGCCATGGCCGAACGTGTTGGAAAGCGCCGCGCGCACGATCTGCGCACCGCCCGTCCCGATCGCATGCTGGATTTCCGCACTGAGAGCGCCGGTGGCGGCAGCCTGGCCGAACGCCAGCCCGGCAACCGCAGCGGTGATGTAAAGGACCGGCGCAAAGGCCGTCGCGACGTAGAAGGCGATCGCCGCACCGCGGCTGAGCGCATTGTCGGCGAAAAAGGCCTCGATGCTTTTCTTCGCCAGAATCCAGATCTCGCCAAGCATTCCGTCCCCCGCCGGAGGCGTTAGGCCTCCGGGATCGTCTGCTTCAAACACCCGCCGACGAGCACCGGTTCAAACCGCATCTCGGATCATACCCTTGTCGGAAATGGATTGCGCTCCTTGAATTGCTTCTGATGCCAATACGGATAGGCCATCGTCACTGCGCTGGCCTTGTCGAGTTTCTTCACCTGTTCCGGTGTCAGATTCCAGCCGATGGCGCCGAGGTTGTCCTTCAACTGCTTTTCGTCGCGCGCACCGATGACCACGGTCGAAACGGTAGGACGTTGCAGCAGCCAGTTGAGCGCGATCTGCGGCACGGTCTTGCCGGTTTCCTTCGCGACCTCATCGAGAGCGTCGACGACCCTGTAGAGATAGTCGTTGTCGACGGGCGGACCGAAATCGGCGGTCGTGTGCAGGCGACTGACTTCGGGGAGCGGTACGCCGCGGCGGATCTTGCCAGTGAGACGGCCCCAGCCGAGCGGCGACCACACCACCGCGCCCACACCCTGGTCCAGCCCAAGCGGCATCAACTCCCACTCGTAGTCGCGGCCGATCAGCGAATAGTAGGTCTGATTGGCGACGAAGCGCGGCAAGCCATAGCGGTCGGCGACCGCCAGCGCCTTCATCAGATGCCAGCCGGAGAAATTGGAGACGCCGATATAGCCGATCTTGCCGGCGCGGATCAGCATATCGAGCGTGGACAGAACTTCTTCCGGCGGTGTCCTGGCGTCGTAGCCATGGAGCTGGAACAGATCGATGTGATCGGTGCCCAGCCGTTTCAGCGCCGCTTCCGCCGCGCGGATGAGATGAAAGCGCGACGAACCAACCTCGTTGGCATCCGCGCCGGAGCGGAAGGTAGCCTTGGTGGAGATGAGAACCTTGTTGCGGCGGCCCTTGATGGCCGC
>DATIYG010000163.1:0-9294 GCA_035517755.1 Rhizomicrobium sp.
CGGAGTTGGCGCAGTAAATACGTCATGGCCCGGTCGCCGGAACAGGCGATCCGGGCCACCCAATTCGTTGCCGAACATTTGCTCCGGCCAAGTGGGTCGCCCGCATAAAGCGGGCGATGACGGCTGGGTTTTGAGTTTGAGCGCAATCCCACTACCTTCCAGCGAATTCGCGAGGGGGAGTCATGGCGGCGCTGGATGCGTTGAAGGGCTGGACGTCGGCACAGAAGCACGCGGTTGTGGCGAGCTATCTCGGCTGGACGCTCGATGCGTTCGACTTCTTCCTCATGGTGTTCGTCATCAAGGATGTGGCGAAGGCGTTCGGTGTCGAGCGAGACGATGTTGCGTGGGCCGTCACGCTCACGCTCGCCTTGCGGCCGGTTGGCGCGTTCGTCTTCGGCCGGCTGGCCGATCACTTCGGCCGGCGACCCGTTCTGATGGCCAATGTTGCGCTCTATTCCATCCTCGGATTTGCCACGGCGTTCTCGCCGAGCCTGACTGGCTTCCTCATCATCCGTTCGCTGTTCGGCATCGCGATGGGCGGCGAATGGGGCATCGGCGCCTCGCTCGCCATGGAGAGCGTGCGGCCGGAAACGCGCGGGCTTGTCTCGGGCCTGCTGCAATCCGGCTATCCGACAGGCTATCTGCTGGCCTCCATCGTCTACCGCAATTTCTACGAGCCGCTGGGCGCACTGACGGGCCTGGCGCCGTGGCGAAGCCTGTTTCTTGTCGGCATCGTTCCGGCCCTGCTCATCCTCTATATCCGCCGCCACGTTCCGGAATCGCCGGGCTGGGCGCGCGAACACGCAAAGACTGGAACGGTCATCAACGTGCTGAAGCGGCACTGGCAGCTTGCGATCTACGCCATCCTGCTGATGACCGCATTCAACTTCTTTAGTCACGGCACGCAGGATATCTATCCGACCTTCCTGCAGGTGCAGCACCATTTCGATGTGCGCACTACCGGCAACATCGCGATCGTCTACAACATCGGCGCCATTCTCGGCGGCTGGACGTTCGGCATCTGGAGCCAGAGTCTGGGCCGCAGGCGCGCCATCATCATCGCCGCCCTGCTCGCCATCCCGATGACGTGGCTATGGGCGTTCTCGCAAACCGCAACGATGCTCGCCGTTGGCGCCTTCCTCATGCAGTTCTTCGTACAGGGCGCGTGGGGCGTGATTCCCGCACACCTGAACGAATTGTCGCCACCCGATGCGCGCGGCACGTTTCCGGGAACGGTCTATCAGCTCGGCAATTTCATCGCATCGTACAATGCCGTGCTGCAAACCCAGATCGCCAAGAGCCAGGGCGAGAACTACTCGATCGCGCTGGCCAGCGTTGCGATTGCGGCGGCAGTGGCGATTGCGGTGCTCACCGCGCTCGGCCGCGAGGCGCGCCACCTGAACCTTGCGGAAGCAAAGCGCGCCTAAGCCTTGACGAACACGTCGACGCGATCGGGCATGCCCTGTTCGGCGCCACCCAGCGCGCGCACATCGATGCGGTCCGACGGCACGCCATTGTCGATCAGCAATTGGCGCACGGTCAGCGCGCGACGCAGCGATAGCCGCCGCGCGTCGGAGGATTTGTCGCCCAGCGTTCCGCCATAGGCTTCCACTTCCACGCGTGCCGATCCGGAATCGAGCGCGCCATTGAGATCCGACGCCAGCGACTTGATCTGCTGATAACTCGCCGCCTGCGGATCGGAGCTGCCGCCTGCGAACAGAACTTCGCCCTGCTTGGCAAGCCCCTTGCGGTCGTCGCTCTTCTTCTCGGGCTTGCCGATCTTCTCGTGATGAACGGTTTCAAGCGTCGGCGGCTCGGTGGCTGCGAATTGCGGTTGCGGCTTCTGCTGTGTGGGCTGCGGCGGCGCAGGTGCCTTCGCTTTCATCTTCGCTGAAGGCAATGGCGCCGTCGGCGGAGGCGCACTCGCTGCCGCGGGAATTTCCGGAGTCTCGAAGGAGAAGGAATCGTCGCCTGAAGGCGGCGGCGGCGCGGCCAGTTGCTGAGTCGACGCCGTTTCGGTTCGCTTCGGCTGCGGCGGCTGTGGCTTTGGCGGCGGGGGCGCTGCCGCGGTCCGCTCCGGAGGCGCCTTTTTCACTGCCGGTTTCTTCGCTGCCGGCTGCGCTGTGGCAACCGACGGTTCGGACCAGCCATAGGAGAACTCGTTTCCCGATGTTGCCGGCGCAGTTGGCGGATTGGATGCCACTGCTGTCTTTCGCGTGGACGCCGGTTTCGCAGCCGTAGGCGGTGCCGATGCAGGAGTTGGAGCGGCCGGTGGTGCAGCGGTTGTGGTCTCGGCCGCAACGGCCGTCGACGGCTCCACATGTCGCGCCACATGACGATGCGGCACCGGCATGTGGAGATGGATCGGCCCATCCGCGCCCGGCTCCCGCAACGGCTGCAGCACGCGCACATGCCTGCCATCCGGCTCCAGCACCACGCGCGGCACGGCGTTCGGGTTCACCTGAACGTCGTCACCGGGATAGAGCTGCGCCGCAGCTGGACCTGTCACCGTGATCGCGAGGATGGCGGCCCACAGGGCAATCGCGCCAGTCCTCGGCTTTGCGTGTTCCTGCAATTCCGTCAGTGGTCTTCGACTCCGCTGAGAGAGAATAGTCGCCGCAGGCCCTCGCCTCAACTGGCGCGGATGCGGCAAAGCGGTAAGCTGCCGTTTGAGCAGTTTCACGAGGCAGGGATGAAGACGAAAGCCGCCGTAGCCTACAAGGCCGGACAACCGCTGGTAATCGAGACGGTGGACCTCGACGGGCCCAAGGCTGGCGAAGTGCTGGTCGAGATCCGGGCCAGCGGGGTCTGCCACACCGACGAATTCACCCGCTCCGGCGCCGATCCCGAGGGGCTTTTCCCGGCCATCTTCGGCCACGAAGGCGCCGGCGTGGTGGTCGATGTGGGGCCGGGTGTCACCAGCGTCGCGCGGGGCGATCACGTGATTCCGCTCTACACGCCGGAATGCCGGCAGTGCAAATCCTGCACCTCACACAAAACAAATCTGTGCACAGCGATCCGCGCCACGCAGGGCAAGGGCGTGATGCCGGACGGCACGTCGCGGTTTTCGCGCGGTGGCGACATGATCCACCACTACATGGGCTGCTCGACGTTTTCGAACTTCACGGTGCTGCCGGAGATCGCGGTGGCAAAGATCCGCAAGGACGCTCCCTTCGAGAAGGTCTGCTACATCGGCTGCGGCGTAACGACGGGGATCGGCGCCGTCATCAACACGGCGAAGGTGGAAGCCGGCGCGAACGTGGTCGTGTTCGGGCTGGGCGGCATCGGGCTGAACGTCGTACAGGGTGCGCGCATGGTCGGGGCCAACATGATCGTCGGCGTCGACATCAATCCGGCGCGTGAGGTGCTCGCCGCGCAGTTCGGCATGACGCATTTCGTCAATCCGAAGGAGATCAGGGGCGATCTCGTCCCCTATCTCGTCGAGCTTACCGGCGGCGGTGCCGACTATTCCTTCGAATGCATCGGCAATGTCGATGTGATGCGGCAGGCGCTGGAATGCTGCCACCGCGGCTGGGGTGTGAGTGTCATCATCGGGGTTGCCGGCAGCGGCCAGGAGATCAAGACGCGGCCGTTCCAGCTGGTGACGGGCCGCGTGTGGAAAGGCACCGCGTTCGGCGGCGCACGTGGGCGCACGGACGTGCCCAGGATCGTCGACTGGTATATGGACGGCAAGATCAACATCGACGATCTCATCACCCATGTGATGCCGGTCGAAAAAATCAACGATGCGTTCGACCTGATGCATTCGGGCGAAAGCATCCGCAGTGTTGTGACGTTCTGAGTGGTGGAAATTTGAACTGGTGAAAAACGAAGGGAGACGAACAATGGCAATTTTCACGCATGTGGTGGTTGGCACGAACGACGTCGAGAAGGCGCGCAAATTCTACGACTCGGCACTCGGCGCGCTGGGCCTGAAGCGCGTCATGAACATGGACCACGCCTCGCTGTGGGGAAAGGACGGGCCCGAGTTCATGGTGACGAAGCCCGCCAACGGAAAGCCCGCCAGCGCCGCCAATGGCGGAACGATCGGATTCGCCGCCGCAGACCGCAAATCGGTGCATGCCTTCCACGAAGCGGCGCTCAAGGCCGGCGGCACCGATGAAGGCGCTCCGGGTCCTCGCAGCTTCACGCCGACGGCGTACGCCGCCTATGTGCGCGACCCGGACGGCAACAAGCTCTGCGCCTACACCTTCGTACCTGGCTGAGCGGCAATCACACCGGCGGCAGGGCGGATGCGGCCGCCCTTATTTCGCCCTGCCGAATATGCTCTAAGCGTGGCGGATGCCGGGTGGTCTCAGCCGAAGGGTGGGCAATGCCTGGGGGCTTGTCGTGCACAGCCTCTCGGGCCGGCTGTTCCTGCTTACCCTGCTCTTCGTGCTGATCACGGAAACGGCGATCTTCGGACCATCGATCGGCCGCTATCATCACACCCTGCTGCTCAACCACATCGAGTCCGCCGAGATCGCCGTCCTGCCGCTCACAGAGGCCGCCGGCCAGAAACTCTCCGCGGGCCTGCGCGAACAGCTCCTGAAGCGCGCCGGCGCCAATGCCGTCATGCTGAAGCGGCCGGAACTGCGCGAACTCTATCTGGTCACGCAGATGCCGACACATATCGACCTGGTCATCGATCTGCGCAACGACAACGCATTCCGCCAAATCTGGTATGGTTTCGATTGTCTGCTGCGCGGCGGCAAGCGAATCCTGCGCGTGATCGCGCCGACCAAGATCAAGGGGGCGCTGGCCGTCGAAATCTTTCTCAACGAGCGGCAGATTCATTCATCTCTGAAGTCCTATGCCGGCCGCACCGCGCTGCTGGCGCTGCTGCTGTCGTCGGTCACCGCCGTGCTGGTGTTCCTCAGCCTCTATTTCGTGCTGGTGCGGCCAATGCGGCGCATCACCCACGCCATGGTCACGTTCCGCGAGAACCCCGAGGATGCCAGCCGCATCGTGGAAGCCGGCACGCGGCGCGACGAGATCGGCATTGCCGAGCGCGAGCTCGGCTCCATGCAGCGCGAGCTCTACGGTTTCCTCCAGCAGCGCGGGCGGCTTGCCGCGCTGGGGATGGCGGTTGCCAAAATCCAGCACGATCTGCGCAACATCCTCTCGAGCGCGCAGCTCGCTTCGGACCGGCTCGGCTCCAGCGAAGACCCGGCCGTGAAGCGGCTGGCGCCGCGCCTGATCGGCGCCATCGATCACGCCGTTGCGCTCGCCACCAACACCCTGCGCTACGGCCGTGCCGAGGAACATCCGCCAGAGCGGCGCCGCGTGGCGTTGCGGCCGCTGGTGGAGGATGCCAGCGCCGCAGCCTTGACCGAACGCGAGACGCCGCCCGCCTTCGTGGCGGATGTCCCGGACGGCTTGCAGGTGGATGCCGATCCCGAACAGCTCTATCGGATGCTGCTCAACCTATTGCGCAACGGCGCCGAGGCGCTGAACGGACGCAGCGACGCTGTCATCAGCCTCGCTGCCCGGCGACGGGGGTCGCGCGTGTCCATCGAGATCAGCGACAACGGCCCCGGCATTCCCGAAAAAGTGCGTGTACGCCTGTTTCAGCCTTTCGCGGGGACGTCGCGGCCGGGCGGCTCGGGCCTCGGCCTTGTCATCTCGCGCGATCTGGCCCGTGCCCATGGCGGCGACATCACGCTGGTGACCACGGGCGCGGAAGGCAGCACGTTCCGAATTGAAATTCCCGACAGAGAGGGCTGATGAAGGAATGACCTGGGATCCCGATGTCTACATGAAGTTCGCGAGCGAACGCACACGGCCGGCCATCGAATTGCTGGCGCGGGTACCGGTCGCCCATCCCAAACGTGTCATCGATCTCGGCTGCGGACCGGGCAACTCCACCGCGATCCTTTGCCAACGCTGGCCGGATGCCGAGATCGAGGGCCTCGAATCCTCGCCGGAGATGATTGCGAAGGCGAAGGAATCCGGTGCGCCTGCGAATTTCGTGGAAGGCGATGTGGAGACATGGTCGCCGCGCACCCGATACGATGTCGTGTTCTCGAACGCGACCTTGCATTGGATCGCCCATCACGAGGCGCTGGTGCCACGGCTGTTCGGCTTCGTCGCGGAGGGCGGCGCGCTTGCCTTCCAGGTGCCGCAGAATTTCCACGAGCCGTCACATGTGCTGATGCGCGAAGTGGCAAACAGCGGGCCATGGGCCGAGAAATTGAAGAACGCGCGCCAAATTCATGTGCACGAGCCGGACTTCTACTACGACGTGCTGGCGCCGCACGCGAAAGGTCTCGACATCTGGGAAACCGAATACCTTCAGGTGCTGGAGGGCGAAGACCCGGTGCTCGCCTGGGTCAGCGGCACGGGCTTGCGTCCGTTCGTGCAGCCGCTCGAGCCAGTCGAGCGCGAGTATTTCCTGGCGGAATACCGCCACCTGCTCAGCGAGGCCTATCCGCGCCGCGCCGACGGCAAGACGCTGTTTCCGTTCCGGCGAATGTTCGTGGTGGCAACGCGCTGACTATTCCGGAGGCTTCCACAGGCCGATGGGAAATTTGCGCACGCCCGACAATGTGGTGCTGCTCAGATATCGGCCGCCCGGCAAGCGGTTGGCCAGCGCAAGGAAATGGTCGCGCAGCCAGGGAACGATCGCGCCATCCGACTGGAACGCGGGCGTCAGCAGCCGCGAGGCGTAGCGATAGAAGGCGACATGACGCGCACGGTCGCGCTGATATCGGGCCAGCGCGGCATCCACATCCCGCGTCTGCCTCAGGCAATGCGCCAGCGTGACCGCATCGATCAGGGCGAGATTGGCGCCCTGCCCCAATTGCGGGCTGGTTCCGTGCGCCGCATCGCCGATCACCACGACGCGCCCGCGCACGCAAGGCCCCACCGAAACATCGCGATATGTGGCGAGCGAGAAATCCTCAAACTGCCCGATCTGATTGACGATGGGGGCCGCTTCGGGCCATGCCGCGAGCACGCGCGCTTTCAGCGCATGCAAGCCAGCGGCGCGCTCGGACTCAACATCGGCGAGCTTCACACTCCAGAAGAACGCGACGCAGGGTGCGCCGGTTTGCGGCGCACGCCCCACCGGCAGGATACCGATCATCAGATGCGCTCCGTCATAGCGCTGGCGCAGCTTGCCCGCGAACGCCCCTGCCGGATCCGTACAGGTCGCCCACAGCGCGCCCCACGGATAGAGCGGCGCGCGAACACCGAGCCCAAGCTCGCTGCGCAGGCGGTCATGCGCGCCGGCGCAGTCGAGCAACAGATCGAACGCGCCTTCGTTTTCGTTTCGCGCCGAGACGATCACCGGCCGCGCAAAATCCTCGACGCGCTCCACTTCGAAATCGAGCGTGAGGCGAGCGCCCCTTCCCAGCATCGCCTCGTGCAACAGGCCGAACAACGCGCCACGATGAATGCCAAGGCCGCATTCGCCATCTGGATAGGCCAGATCGAGCACGCGTCTGCCGTTCAAGATGCGACCATCCAGTTCGGTCACGCGAGCACCCCAGCGTTCGGCCTCGTCGCGCAAGCCAAGCCGCTCCAGCGCCAGCATTCCGGAGGGTTGCAGCAGAAGTCCCGCGCCAAGCGGGCGCGCGTTGGCGAACCGCTCGAATACACGGACCTCATGTCCGTCGCCAGCGAGTGCAATCGCCGCGGCCTGTCCCGCAACGCCCGCCCCGATCACCCCGATGCGCAAAGTGTCAGTCGCCGAGCGCGATGCCGTCGCGGCGCGGATCGGCGCCGCCAATATAGCCGCCCTTCACACGCTCGATGATGTGCAAGCCACTCTCGAGATCGCGACTGATGACAGTGTGGCCCATCGCGGTGAGCTGCGGCGCGAGCGATTCGATCGAGGTGCCCTTCTCCAGAATCGTCGGCCCGTTCGGATTGGCGAAGTGCGGGCGGCCGGCGGCATCCTGCGGCGTCACGTTGCCGTCCAGCATGTCGACGATGGCCTGCACCGTGTAGGGAATGATGATCGGCCCGCCCGGCGATCCCAGGGCGATCTTGAACCTGCCATCCGGCGCGAACACGATGGTCGGCGACATCGCGCTCATCGGCCGCTTGCCGGGGCCGGGCGCATTGGCCACCGGCTTGCCGTCGTGCACCGGCTCGAAGGAGAAATCCGTCAGCTCGTTGTTGAGCACGAATCCTTTCGCCATCATCTCCGAGCCCAGGACGAATTCGACCGTCGTCGTCATCGACACGACCTGGCCATTGTTGTCGACGACGGAAAGATGGCTGGTGCCGGGAAGTTGCGGCGTGCGCTGCGGTGCAAATTGTTGCGCGCCGCTCGGCGGCGTGCCGGCGGACGCCGTTCCCATGTCCTTGGCCGGATCGATCAGCATGGCGCGTTCGTGCAGGTAGCCCGCATTGAGCAGTCCGGCCACCGGAACCTTTACCACATCGGGATCGGCAAGATACTCAGCGCGGTCGGCGAAGGCGAGCCGCTGCGCCTGGGTCATCAGATGAACCTGACTGAGCGAGCTGGGCGCGAGGTCTTTCGACGGAAACCGCTCCAGCATGCCGAGAACCTGCAGCACTGCGACCCCGCCCGAGCTCGGCGGTCCCATCGAGCACAAGCGATACACACGATAGGTTCCGCACACCGGCGGACGTTCGACGGCGTGATAATTGGCGAGGTCGGCGAGCGTCATGCCCGCCTTGTTGACCGGCGCATTGCGCACCTTGTCGACGATCGCTTGCGCAATCGGGCCCGTGTAAAAGGCCTTTGCGCCCCCCTTTGCGATCGCACGCAAGGTTTGTGCGAGCTCCGGGTTCTTCAGCGTCTCGCCTTGCGCAACCGGCGTTCCATCCTTGTGATAGAAATAGGCGTGGATATCGGGCATCGCGCCGATCGCCGAGAATTCGCGCAGTTCGGTGGCGAGCTTGCGGCTCACCTTGAATCCCCTCGTCGCCAGATCGATGGCCGGCTGGAACAGCGTCGCCCATTTCAGCCTGCCGTATTTCTTGTGCACGAGTTCCAGCACTGCGACGTCGCCCGGAACGCCGACCGACAATCCGCCGGGAATCGCGTCCATGTGTCCGCGCGGCTTGCCGGAGGCATCGAGGAACATTCCGGGCGTAGCGGAAGCGGGTGCGGTTTCGCGACCGTCGAAACTCGTCACCTTCTTATGCTTCGGATCGTAGAGCAGGATGAACGCGCCACCGCCGATGCCGGAGGATTCCGGTTCCACCAGAGTCAGCACCATCTGCGCGGCGATGGCCGCATCCGCCGCCGATCCGCCCTTGCGCAGCATCTGCAAGCCGGCCTGCGAGGCGTAAGGATTGGCCGCCGCGATCATATGA
>DATIYG010000164.1:0-19445 GCA_035517755.1 Rhizomicrobium sp.
GCCGACGCTGCCGAGAATGAAGTATTTCCACGCCGCCTCGAGCGCCTCATGCGTGCGGTAAATGCCGACCATGAGAATGGTGGTGAGCGTCGCCAGCTCGATGGCCACCCACATCAGCCCGATGTTGTTGGCGACCAGCGCGAGGTTCATCCCGAACATCATGAACTGGAACATCGCGTGATAGAACCGGAGATAGACGGGCGTAAGGCGCCCGATCTCGATCTCGTGGGCGATGTAGCTTGCGCTGAAGACGCTGGTCGTGAAGGCGACGAAGGTATTCAACACGACGAACACGATGTTGAGGTCGTCGATCTGCAGGAGCAGCGTCGAGCCCGGCCGTTTCACGAACAGGAGCAACGCCGCTCCGAACGTGAGCGCGCTCGTCACGACGTTCAACCGGGCCGACCAGCGGTAGTTCGGCAGGAGCGCGAAGGCGCCCGCCGCAAACAGGGGAATCAGCAGGACGAGATTGACCGGATTGAACGGCACGCTCATCGGCGCTCACCGCGGAAACGGTCAAGGGCCTGCAGCTCAATGCTGTCGAAGCGCTCGCGGATGCGGAACAGGAAGATGCCGATGACGATGAAGGCGATCAGCACCGAGAAGGCGATGCTGAACTCGACGACGAGCGGCATGCCCTTGGCGCCGGTCGCGGCGAGCACGAGGCCGTTCTCGAGCGACATGAAGCCGATCACCTGCCCCACCGCATTGCGGCGCGACACCATCATCAGGAGCCCGAGCAGCACGATCGAGAGCGCAAATGCGAGGTCCTCGCGGGCGTACGGGTCGGCGGCGGCCGCCGTCACGCGCATCATCACGACCACCGACAGCGCGACCAGACAGATGCCGGCCAGCATGGTGAGGCCGATGCCGACGACGGTGTCGATCTCGCGATGGATGTTCAACCGCTCCACGATCCGCCGGAGGGCCGCCGGAATGACCATCGCCTTGAAGATCAGCGCGATGGCGGCGGTGATATAGAGATGCGGCGCGTCCTGCACATAGGCTTGCCAGCCCACCGAGAGCGTCAGCACTACGGCATGCAGCGCGAACACGTTGATCAGCGCGTACATGCGGTCCTGGTAGAGCATCACGAAGCTCACCAGCACGAGCCCGCCGGCCAGGAGATGCGCAACGTCGAAATCGAAGCCGTGCATCTCAGAGTGTCCGCGACACGAACAGGAGGAGCGTGCCGAGCAGGCCGAGCATCAGCGCCGCGCCGAGAAAGTTCGGCACGCGGAACACGCGCATCTTGGCCGTCGTGGTTTCGAACAAGGCAAGCAGGACCGCGCCGACGGCCAGCTTGACGATGTAAGCGGCGGTGCCGGCAACAAAGGCGAGCGGCGGGCTCTCCGCATGGGCGAGTCCCCATGGCGCAAACAGGCAGGCGATCAGCGAGATATAAAGCAGCAACTTCAACTGTGCCGAAAGCTCGATCATCGCGAGGTGCCGTCCCGAATACTCGAGCACCATGGCCTCGTGCACCATGGTGAGTTCGAGGTGAGTGGAGGGATTGTCGACCGGAATGCGCCCATTCTCGGCAACTGCAACCAGAACCAGCGCCACGGCGGCGAGCCCCAGCGACACGCGCAGGCCGACATGGGCAAACGTCATGGTCTCCGCGATCACGGAGAGCTGCGTCGAGCCAGCGATCAGCGCGACCGTGAATACCATCATGATCATGGCCGGTTCGGCGAGCGAGGCGATCATCATCTCGCGGCTCGATCCGATGCCGCCGAAGCTCGTGCCGATGTCGAGGCCCGCGAGCGCGAGAAAGAAGCGGGCGCTGCCAAGAAGCGCCACGATGGCGATGAGATCGGCGGACCAGCTGAACAGCAGCCCGGCTGCAAATGTCGGAACGAGAGCGGCCGCGACCCAGATTGCGGCGAAGATGAGATACGGCGCCGAGCGGAACAGCCAGGACGCATGCTCAGCAAGCACGGCCTCCTTGCGCAAGAGGCGGGCGAGATCGCGATAGGGCTGGAAGATCGAAGCGCCGCGCCGGCGCTGGAAACGCGCCCGGCACTTGCGCACGAATCCGGTGAGCAGGGGGGCGAGCGCAAGCACGATCACCATTTGGCCGCCTTGCACGAAGAGATCGCGGATCAGCTCCATATCGCGATCCCCAGAAGCAGCACGATCAACGCGAAGAAGACGAAGCTCAGATACTGACGGATGGTGAGGAACTGGAATGCGTTCAGCCGGCGCGACACCACCGATACGGCAAACGCGATCGGCGCGTAGAGCGTCTCCCACGGCACGTCATGCATTTCGACGGCAAGCGCGGCTGGCCGCGCATCGCCCGGCGGCGGCATCGCCACGCGCTCGCGCGCGCGGAAGATCACGGTTCCGAACACGCGCCGGATCGGCTGTGCGAAGCTTCCGGCCGTGTATTGCAGGAGCGGGCTCGCATTCGGCGTGCCGCAATCCCAGGCCGGCGCCCGCCGTACGGCACGTGAAGCGAAGCGGTGAATTGCCGAAATCATGAGCGTCGCGGAAATCGTGATGAACAGGAATACCAGGAGCCCGTTGTAGGAACTGCGGCTCTCGGCGATCGGAATGATGGTGAGCCAGGGCAGGAAGCGCTGCGCCGGCATCTGGCCGTGCACCAGAAGTCCTGTTGCGGGCGAGATCCAGTCGATGGCGAGCCCCGGAAATACGCCGAGCAGCAGACAGAGCGCGGCGAGCGCAAACATCGCGGCAAGCGAGAAGCCGTCGGTCTCCGCCGCCTGTTCGGCCTGTGGCGTGCGCGCGCGGCCGAGAAATGTGATGCCGAACGCCTTCACGAAACAGGACGCGGCAAGCGCCGCCGACAAGGCAAGCGCCGCGCCGATCACCGGCACGAGAAGCCGCAATCCCCATTGCGGCAAGGTCGGGCTCAAGAAGATCGCCTGGAACGTCAGCCACTCGGAGACGAAGCCATTGAGCGGCGGGAGCGCCGAGATCGCCGCGGCTCCGACGAGGAACGCAAAGGCGGTCTTCGGCATCCGGTGGATGAGGCCGCCCAGGTGCTCCATGTCGCGCTCGCCCGTCGCAGTGAGCACGGCGCCGGAGCCGAAGAACAACAGGCTCTTGAAGACCGAGTGATTGAGGACATGCAGCAGTGCCGCCGTCAGTGCGAGTGCCGCGGCAAACACCATGCCGTTCACGCGGAAGGCGAGCGCGAGCCCCAGCCCGATGAAGATGATGCCGATGTTCTCGACGGTGTGATAGGCGAGCAGCCGCTTCAGATCGTGCTGCATCAGCGCCTGCAGCACGCCAAGCACGGCGGTTGCGCCGCCGAGTGCGAGCACGACCAGGCCCCACCACCACTCGGGCGGGCCGAGCAGATCGAACACGATGCGGATGAAGGCGTAGACAGCAACCTTCGTCATCACGCCGCTCATCAGCGCGGACACATGGCTGGGCGCCGCCGGATGGGCGAGCGGCAGCCACACATGCAGCGGCACGAGTCCCGCCTTCGAGCCTGCGCCAAGCAGCGCCAGCACCAGGACGAGCGATGCGAGCGCCTGCGGGTGCGACTGCCGGATCGTGTCGAACGCATAGCCGCCGCTCGCGCCGGCAAGCAGTCCGAACGCGAGCAGAAGGCAGAATGTGCCGAAGCTCGCCATGATCAGATAGATGTAGCCGGCGCGCACATTCTCGCGCTCCCTGTGGTGCGAAACCACAAGCGCCCAGGAACTCAGCGACATGAATTCCCAGGAGACGAGAAACGTGAATGCATCGGCGGCGACGACGACAAGGTTCATGCCCGCAAGAAACGCCGGAAAGAACGGCAACACGCGCGCAGGCTCCGCCTCGTGTTCGCCATAGCCGATCGCATAGAGACTCGCGATTGCGCCGCCAAGATTCACGACAGCCAGGAAAAAGGCCGCGAGCGGGTCTAGATGAAAGTGCGCCCCGAGCCAGGGCAGTCCGATCGGCAGCACGAGATCGCTGGCGGGTGCGCCGAGGCGGATAGCGCCGGTTGCAAAGGCGAAGGATGTGACGATGAACGTCGTGCCGTATATTGCCCGCGAGCCGAACTCGGTTCGGGCGATCGCGATAGCGAGTAAGTTTGCGATTAACAGCGCGGCGACACTCGCAAGCACGATGACCAGCGCCATGTCAGCTCTTCGCCTCCGGTGGCCTCATTCTCAGTCGCACACCACGACCGCCACCCGCACTCGCGGCTCCGTCGCCGATCAGTTCAATGCCCGCGCCGTCCAGCGCGCCAATGAGCTTCATCAGGGAATCGACATTGCCGCGTATGACCCCGTCGCTCGCCTCCATCCGCTGGATCGTCGGCACAGAGAGGCCGGATATCTCAGCGAGGACACGCTGGTCGATCCCGAGCAGAGCGCGCGCAGCGCGCAGCTGGGCGGCCGTAATCATGTATTGCCTCGCCGGAAAGCCGCGTGGATCTGTTCAACGCCAAACTACTAATAATTATCGATAGTGCTTGAGTTATGATATGTCAAGCATCACATTTCGACGTTGTGTCTGCCACCACGGTTCGACTGGATGGGGCGCCTACAGGCTAAACTCTTGCACAACGCGAGGCTTCCTGATGTGGCAAATGTGCAAGCCGGCGGTAGTTGCGGCTGCGTGGCAGCTGTGTGCGATTGTTGCTCTGACAAGCATCGGGCTGATCTATCAGGAACGCCACCAGTTCGGTGAAACCTACGCGCGTCTCCTCACCTGGGCCTATACAGTCACCGGGCTCGGCGTGGTGCTTACGAATACCGCATCGCTTCAGCGTGCGGCAGAACGCATTCGCATGGCTTCCCGAAGTATGAATCCTTCCAATCCCAATCAAGCAGCCATGATCCTGTTGGTCCAACTGGCAATCGGCACTTTGGGTTTTCTGGCACCGCTCCTGGCGCGCGACGCCGGTGTAGATGAACGAGCAGCTTCGCCGGGCAGTTTAGCCGTAGTGGCTTCGTCAGCACTTTACAGTATCGCCGTGGCCGGATTGGGAACCATGGTTCGTGCCGTGCAAAAGGCAGTAGCTCCCAGTTCGATTTCGGACTCATGACCTGAAGGCCACAAGTTAGAATCCTGTGCCCGCAGCCAACGCCCTTCGCCCGCTCGGCGTGCTTGCGTAGCTGAACATTGCTGCCCGCTGAAGCGCAGCCGATGCTCCTGTCCGCGCAAAGAAATCGTTGGTATTTCTGAAGGTCACAAAACGTTGCCCAAGTGAGAAAAATAGGTCGTTTCAATTAGATAGCGATGTTTTTCACGCCGCCCCTGGGCACCATATCGCTGAATATGCCGCCACGTCGCTGAAGGTGCGTGAACAATTTCCCGGCTCCAAGGATCCTGCTGGCAACTCATCTCACACAGTTGCCGCGTGAATTATTCCGGCGCGAAGTTCGTCCTCAGGGAATCAGGCCGCAATCAACTTGTCGTGTCGGCGGAGCTGCACAGTTGTTTTGACCAAAGAAATGCAGAGAAGTGATGGGGTCGAGGGTTGGTCATGGCTGAAAAAACGCGATCCGCATCGCTCAACCGCCGCGAATTTGCGGTTGCCGCTGCCGCGATGGGCGCGTCATTGGCGTTTTCCGCGCCCGCGGCGCGCGCGTCCAAACGCTCCTGGAAGGAACGCCGGGATCTCTATCCCCAGGGCGTGGCATCGGGCGATCCGACATTCGACAGCGTGATCCTGTGGACGCGTTGCCCGCCGGCGTCCGGAAACACCGCCGCGAAATTGGCCGTCGAAGTTTCGCAGGACGAGTCGTTTCAAAACGTGGTCGCGACGGCCCTTGTGGTGCCGGCGGCCGAGAACGACTGGACGGTGCGCGTCCTTGCCGCCGGCCTCAAGCCGGCAACGACCTATTGGTATCGCTTTAGCGACGCTCGCGGCATGGGCAGCCGTATCGGGCGCACCAGGACTGCACCCGCGGACGATGACGATCGCCCCGTGAATTTCGCGTTCGTCAGCTGCCAGGACGAGAACACCGGCTACAACAACGCCTACCGGCGCATGCTGTACGACGACCGCCAGAAGCCCGAGGCCGACCAGCTCGATTTCGTGCTGCATCTGGGCGATTTCTTCTACGAACTCGTGTGGTATCCCGAGGATCGCACCAAGCCCTACTACTCGCGCAAGATCCGCGACATCGTCCGCTATCCTACCGGGCGCAAGATTGCCGATTATCACATCCCGGTCGATCTCCCCGATTATCGCGCCGCCTTCAAAGGCTATCTCGCTGATCCCGAGCTCGCCGATGCGCGCGCGAACTGGCCGTTCGTCTGCATGTGGGACAATCACGAATTCTCCTGGCGCGGATTCCAGGGCCTCACCGACGACGGCAAGGGCGTGGTCGGCGCGCAAACGCGCAGAGTCGCCGCGGCGCAGGCGTGGTTCGAATACCAGCCGGCGCGCGTGCGGAAGGTGGGCAACCAGGATTTGAACCGGTTCGACGCGCCCAACGTGGTCGACGCGGACGTCGCGAAATTCGATTACCAGGGCCGCATCGCGGAAGAGCCCAACAACATCGCCGCGATCAACGGGCTGAAGCTCTTCCGCCATCTGCGCTGGGGAAAAAATGTCGAGCTCATCCTGACCGACAACCGCAGCTTCCGTGGCTATCTCGTGGCCAACGACGACCGCGCGTCCGAGCCGCTGGATACATCCGCGTTCCTCGATCTGTTTCCGCAGGAGGCGGCGGAAATCCTCGATGCGGGAAAAGCCTACAATGACGGCCATCCGCCGGACATCATCACCTTCGGGAGCAAGCAGCTTGCCAACTACCGCAAGGACAAGGAGCCGCAAAGCATTCTAGGCCAAGAGCAGAAGGCGTGGTTCCTCGAGCAGCTTCGCGGTGCGAAGGCGACCTGGAAAATCTGGGGCAACAGCCAGGGCTCGCTCGACGGACGGTTCGACATGAAGAACCTGCCGCCGGAATTGGGCAAATGGCCGGGCCGCGACTACGGCATGCTCTGGATCGACGACTGGCAGGGCTACCGCTACGAGCGCGGCGAAATCCTCGATTTCGTGAAGGCCAACGGCATCACCGGCGTGACATCGGTGTGCGGCGACCGTCACTGCTTCATGGCCGGCGTGCTTTCGAAGGCCCTGCCGCCGCAGGATTACGAACCGGTCGCGCTCGAATTCGTGGGATCGTCGATCTCCTCGCCCGGGGCCGTCGAGGTGTATGAGACGAATGTACACGACACGGAAAAGCTGCACGCGCTCCTGGTGCGGCGCCCGCCGGGGAAACTGCCCGAGCCGATGGTGAACTTCACCATGCTGCACGGCGTCGCGGCGAGCCTGACCTACGACAAGACCGGCGACGTGAAGCAGGCGTTGGCCAGATCGAATCCCGAAGTCGCCCCGCATCTCACCTTCGCGGACCTCGGCGGCCACGGCTACAGTGCGGTGCGCGCGTCGTCCGACACGCTGGAGACGGAATTCGTCTGCATCCCGCGGCCGATCGAACGCAGCACCGCGGATGATGGTGGACCTGTAATGTATCGCGTCCGGTTTCGCGCGAAGATCTGGCAGCCCGGCCAGGCGCCAACGCTGGAACGCGAGGTCATCGAAGGGGCATTGCCATTCTCGACATGACCTTCGTGCGACGCGGTGTGCTTTTGAAGTGGCGGGGCACCACACGTATTTCGCTGTGTCGCCACATCGTTGAGCATCGCTGCGCATAGAAGAGCATCGCGTTTTCGCGATCGATCAGTCGACAAGGGTTTCAGGCAGCGCGCGAGTTTGTCATCGCGTGCGGCGGCCCTTGTCACGACTCACAAAGGAGAGAAAGCCGGCGGCCATAAAATCGGCCATGCGCGCCTTGACGGACGCGAGATCGCCCGATTTGCACAGGCCGTTCGACAGGCGGTCAAGGCGGCCGCTGCGCGAGAGGGAATGCATGAAGCTTCCCGTCACGAAGTGGTAGCCCCAGAAAATGTCCTGTTCCGGAACGCCCGGCAGCGCCTTCTTCAGCAACCCGATCAGCTTCAGCACGACAGGATCGAAATGCTGATCGAACATGGCCGCACCTTCCGGCGTGTTCGACACCTGGGAGCCGAACGCGCCGTAGTTTTTCCACCCGTCCCCACCTGTGATGTAGGTGTTGAAGTCCGTGTCGAGAAAGGCATGCAGCGCGCCGGCCACGGTCGGTTTTCCCTTCACGCTCTTCTCGTACACGTCGAGCGCCTTGATGCGGCGTTCGCTTGTCACGGGCGCGCGCCGGACGAAGACCGCCGTGAACAGGGCGAACTTGTCCTCGAAGTAGTAATGCATCAAGGACGTGTGGACGCCGACCTTGAGCGCCACGTCGCGCAAGGTCACGCCGTAGAGGCCATGCTTGGAGAACAGGAGCTCTGCTGCATCCAGAATCTGCTCGAGCGTTTCCGCGCGCTGCTCGGCCTTTGTGCGCGGCAGCTTTTTCGACGGCACCTTTCGCGCAGACTTTTTCCTGGAACGCGTCATCCCTCGGCCTTTGTTTGGTACACCGACGATAAGTCCAGCCGCGGCCCGCAGCCCGCTAGCTCCTTGCGTATTCCTCGCGAAGGCGATTCTTGTCAATCTTTCCCGTGGCCGCCAGCGGCATTTGCGTCACCTGGATCACCTGGTCGGGAATCCACCAGTCCGCCACATTGCCGCGCAGCGCATCGAGAAGCTCCTGATCGTCCAGCGTTTGGCTCTTCTGCGGTTCCACGATGAGGACAGGCCGTTCGCCCCATTTCGGATCCGCCTTGCCGATCACGGCAACTTGCCCGACACCCGGCAGACGGCCGACGATGCTTTCGATCTCGCCCGGGTTGATCCACTCGCCGCCGGATTTGATCAGGTCCTTGGAACGTCCGGTGATCGTGAGATTGCCGTCGTCGTCGAGGATGGCGAGATCGCCGGTGTCGAAATAGCCTTCGTCGTCGACAACATCCTTGCCGGCCTTGAAATATCGTTGCACGACACTCGCGCCCCTGGCCTTGAGATGGCCGGTGACGTTCCTCTGTTGCGGCAGGGTCTGGCCTCTGGCGTCGGTGAGCTTGAGGTCGAGCCCGAGAGGCGGCTTGCCGGATGCCACGGCGTGACTCAGCCCTTGCGCCGGAGCAATCGTGCCCAAGGGCGAAAGTTCCGTCATGCCCCAGCTCGTCTGGACGCGCGCCTGGAGACGCTGCTCCATCCGTTCGATCAGTGCGTCGGGACATCTCGAACCGCCGATGATCACGCGCTGCAGCGTCGGCACGTCTTCGCCCGTCGCATCCAGATGATCGATCAGCCCAAGCCACACCGTCTGCACGCCAGCGGCGACGGTCACGCACTCCTCGCGAATGAGCTTCGCCAGTCGCGCTCCATCGGTGTAACGGCCCGGCAGAACGAGTTTGGCGCCGACGGCCGGTGCGGCGAACGGAAAAGCCCAGGCATTGGCGTGAAACATCGGGACGGCGACCAGAACGGAGTCGGCCGGCGTCAGCGCGACGGCGTCCGCCTGGAGCGCGCGCAAGGTGTGAAGGTAATTTGAACGGTGCGTGTAAAGCACGCCTTTGGGAGCACCCGTCGTACCAGACGTGTAGCAGAGACCCGCAGGACTCTCCTCGTCGAACTTGCCCCATTCCGTTTTTGTACCACGTTCCGCAAGCAGGGTTTCGAAGGCGAAGGTCGTGCGATCGGCGATGCCACCTTCGTGCTTGGCCCCATCCAGCAGCACAATGGTTTCGACGCATGGACAGCGAAGCGCGATCTCACGCGCTACGTCGGCAAGGCCGCTGCCGGCCATGAGCACGCGGTCTTCGGCTTCGTTCACGATCGCCGCGAGGTGGCCAATGGTCAGACGCGGGTTCAGCGTGTGGCAGACGAATCCCGCGCCCATCGCGCCGTAGTAGACCTCGAGATGATGCTGGGTATTCCAGGCCAGCGTGGCGATGCGGTCGCCGGTTTGAAGACCCAGCGCTTTCAGCGCGCCCGACAAACGGTTGCTACGTTCGCGCAGCGTCGCATAGCCGATATACGAGATCGCGTTCGACTGTCCCGCGGAGACAATCTCGGCATTCGGATGCCACTTGGCGGCGTGGTCCAGAAACTTGTCAACTGTCAGAGCATAAGGTTGCATGGGCACTTGTTGATTTGAGAAATGAGGCCGCCGGCATCCCCCAGCCGGCGGCCAGGTGCCCCCCGTTAAAACGTTTTAGACAGGCTGAATCCGAACTGACGCGGCGAACCCGCCCAGCGAATGTTCGAGTTCATCGCCGCGATGTAGTGCTGATCCGTGAGGTTCATGCCGTAGAGCGTCGCCGTCCAGCTGCCGTACTGCCAGGCCAGTTGCGCGCCAAGGATGTTGCGCGGATCCAGCCGATCGCCGAAATCGGGCCGGTCGAACAACGTCGCCCACTGATCCGATACGTGGCCGAAATTGACGCGCGGCGTGAGCCGGCCCAGATCGCCCATCTCAAACGTGTACTGCGCGCTGATATTGAAGGTGAAGTCCGGCGCGTAGCTCTGCGGATGGCCGCCGAGATTGGTACAGAAGATCGTCGCCGGGCCGGTTTTCGGATCGCACGGCACGGGGCTGATCGTGATACGCGGATCGCTGGCGTAGAACGTGCCGAGCGAGCTGT
Source organism: Rhizomicrobium sp. (assembly GCA_035517755.1). Lineage (GTDB taxonomy): Bacteria > Pseudomonadota > Alphaproteobacteria > Micropepsales > Micropepsaceae > Rhizomicrobium. Next base: position 10,549 of record DATIYG010000164.1, read on the forward strand.
GCATGATACCGATGCCGCCATTGATCTCGAATTGCCCGAACACGGCCGTGGCTTCACCCTCGAAGCCATAGATTTTCGTCGTGTTGGGGTTGTTCACCTCGAAGCCGAAGGTCGGGAAGTTCGGATATCCGATCGTGACCTGGAAGTTGTGGAAATCGTTGTAGTAGGCGTCCAGATCGGCAACGAGATGGCCATCGAGCAAGGTCGATTTCCAGCCCGTTTCGAACGAGGTGACGGTCTCACCCTTGAACGGCGCGGGCTGGCCGAAGCCAACCGGCACGTTCAGTCCGCCGGGCTTGAAGCCGGTCGCAACAAATCCATAGAGGAAGTTGTCGTCGTTCAGGTTCCAGTCCAGCGCCACCTTGTAGGAGAAATTGGTATCGCTCGCGCTCTGCACATCCTTGATGAACGTGCCGTATTGCAGAACGTCCACGTCATTCTTGGTCGTGTGCGTCGTATAGCGGCCGCCGACATCGAGCTTGAGATCGTCCATCAGCTTGATGCTGGCGTTACCGAACACCGCATACGTGCTCTCGGGGTTTGTGCCCTGGAGCTGATAGTTGAAGGCGGGAATGAAAATCGGCTGGTACAGGTCGATGTCGAACTGATACGGCGGCAGGAAGTTGTAATGCAGCCATTGCGCGAAGCCGCCGAGCACCCAGGTGACGCGGCCGGTATCCGGCGAGATCAGGTTGAGTTCTTCCGAACCGAGCGAGGTGTCGACAGTGTCGTAGAACGTCTCGTCCGGTGAGAAAGGAATAGACGAGTCCGTCCCGTCCAGATCCGCCCGATAGCGCGAGTTGCTGTCCTGCCAGGCCGAGATGGACCTGAGCGTGATTCCGTTGTCGAACACATAATCGACCTTGAGCGACGCGCGGTAGAACCGGTCGATCGCACCTTCCGGCGCGTTGGCGCTGATATGGAACGGATCGGTCTTGTTCGGGATGGGATGAAACGGATCGAGGGTAGCGAATGATGCCGGATCAGCCGGATATCCGCCATTGTTGAGGTAGTCGGTATCGATCTTGAACAGCACCGTCAGCGCGTTCACCGGCTTCCACAGCAGGCTCATGCGGCCCGCGGCCCAGCGCACATCGCCGGGATTGTAGCCAGGCTTGCAACCGTCATATTTGTGATGCGGACAATTGTCGGCCGGATTGGCGTCCGTGATCGTGTAGAAGCTGTCGCGGCGGTCGGCGAAGTAGGAAAAGCGCGCCGCCAGCGTATCGTCGATCGGAATGTTCACCGCGCCTTGCGAGCCGACCTCGTTGTAGTTGGCGACATTGCCCATCACGTAGCCGTCGAAGCCGCCGCCGATCTCGGGATTGTTCGTGTTCACGAAGACCGCGCCGCCGGTCGCGTTCGCGCCGACGATCGTGCCTTGCGGACCGCGCAGGATTTCGATGCTGGAGATGTCGTAATAGGGCTCTTCCTGGATGTAGCCCGGATAGGTTTCCACCCCATCGCGGTAGGTGATGACGCCGGTCGAGGTCTGCGAGTTGTGCTCGCCCTTGCCGATGCCGCGGATGTTGAAGTCGTTGCCCTGGCCGAAATTGTCGACAGCGACGGACGGCGCGCTGAACTGGAGCTGGTCGACCGTGACGATGTTCTTGTTCGTGATGTCCTCGCCCGACAGAACCGTGGCGGATATGGACGTCTTCTGCAGGTTCTCGACGCGGCGCTCGGCCGTCACCACCACCTGCTCGACACCGGCTTCGTTGGTTGCCGGCTGTGCCGGCGCGGCGGTCTGTGCGTAGGCGGCGCTGCAGCAGACAAGCGCCAGAATGGACGTCGACACGCTGAACGTGCGAATCATGAATTCCTCCCCTTTCGCCCGCAGGCGGGCCACGCGCGCTCCAGGCACGTTTGGCCGGAACGCTGGCAGCAAAAGGGCCACCGGTCAACGTTCATTCACACGCGAGTGAACATCTTGCGGCCAGTGATGCCCGGGCGCCACGCCCACGTCAGCGAAAGATATTCACTCGCGTGTTAACGAGTTGACGGAGAGACGAACCGGCCGCATGGTGCAGGAAAAATATGGTGTCCGCGCATGGTGTCGGCGCAGGCGCCGGAGAGGGAGCCCAGGTGAGAAAGGTTACTGCGAGCGCCCGCAACGATGCGGGCCTGGCTCCGTTCCGCCCCGAACCGGCATCGTCTGCGGCGCAGGCACAGGCCCTTGGATTGCGCGCCTGGGTTGTGCTCGGCATGCTGTGCTTTGTTTACGTGCTGAACTTCCTCGACCGGCAGCTCATTTCGATTCTCGCCAAGCCCATCCAGGACACGCTGCACGTCAGCGACGGCCAGCTCGGGCTGCTCAGCGGACTCTATTTCGCATTCTTCTACTGCTTCATCGCGATTCCGGTCGGATGGATCGCCGACAAGACGAGCCGGTCGAAGGTTCTGACGGTCGCGTGCGCGCTGTGGAGCGGTGCGACCATGGCCTGCGGACTCGCGGTCAACTACACGCAGCTCGCGATTGCGCGGATGACCGTCGGCATCGGCGAGGCGGGCGGTGTGCCGCCCTCTTACGCAATCATCTCGGACTATTTCCCGTCGGGCCGCCGCGGCACCGCGCTCGGCATCTACAATCTCGGTCCCCCGATCGGCGCGGCGCTGGGGATCGCGTTCGGCGCCTCGATCGCCGCGGCCTATGGCTGGCGCGATGCCTTCCTCGCCCTGGGCGGTGTTGGCGTAGTCGCCGCGCTGCTGGTTCTCATCGTCGTGCGCGAACCGGTTCGCGGCGGCCTCGACGATGCGCAAGCTGGGTCCACCAGATCGGCGGCGGCGGGGTTCGGCCGAACCATCGCAATGTTCTTCTCGACGCCATCGCTCGTGCTCGCCGCACTCGCGAGCGGCGTGACCCAGATCGTCACCTACGGAGCCGGCAATTTCACCACGCTGTTTCTCATGCGCGAAAAGGGCATGACGCTCAGCGACGTGGCCGTTTACCTCGCCCTGGTCACGGCGCTGGGAATGGGTGGCGGCATCTTCGTGTCGGGGCGCGTGATCGATCGCTTCACGCGACGTTCGAAACAGGCCTATGCCTTGATACCCGCCTTATCGCTCACCCTCGCTGTGCCGCTTTACCTCGCCTTCGTTGCCGCGCCGACCTGGCCGATCGCGCTGCTGTTCCTTCTTGGTCCGAACTTCTTCAACTACTTCTATCTGTCCTCATCGGTGACGTTGGTGCAGGAAGAGGTGCGCCCCGACCAGCGGGTGACATCCGGCGCGCTTCTGTTGCTGGTGATGAACTTTATCGGCATGGCCGTGGGTCCCACCTTCGTCGGCTGGATCAGCGACGCCTTTCACATGACCCATCCGCACAACTCCCTTCAGCTCGCCTTTTATGCACTAGCACCGTTCTACGGCCTCGCCATCGTGTTGTTCCTGTGGCTGGCGCGCGTGTTGCGAAACGAAAGTCTTCGGGAAGGAGCCCGCTCGCCATGAATCCGCTTCGTCTTGGTCTTCTTGGACTGATCGCAATCGGTGTTGCCGCGTCGTCGCCGGCTTACGCCGCCAAGGCTCCGGTCGTGAATGCGCCCGCCGGAGCGATGCAGGGAAAGACCGAAGGCGCCCTGCGCGTCTTCAAGGGCATTCCCTACGCGCAGCCACCGGTCGGATCGCTGCGCTGGAAACCGCCAGCACCGCTGCCGAAGTGGAAAGGGACACGGGATGCATCCGATTTCGGTCCCGCCTGCATTCAACCGCCGCCCGGACCGCCAAACATCTACTCCGCGGCAACGCCGCCGCCGACAAGCGAGGATTGCCTGACGCTCAACATCTGGGCGCCGGCAAACGCGCACAAGGCCCCCGTTTTTGTCTGGATCCACGGCGGTGCGTTCTGGGGCGGAGCGGGGCGCGATGCACTTTATGACGGCGCAAAGCTCGCCGCGCGCGGGCTCATCGTCGTCACGATCAACTACCGGCTTGGCCCCCTTGGCTGGCTTGCCCATCCGGACTTGAGCGCTGAATCGCCGCTCCACATCTCCGGCAATTACGGATTGCTCGACCAGATCGAGGCATTGCGCTGGGTGAAGCGCAATATCGCAGCGTTCGGCGGCGATGCGTCGAACGTGGCGATCGCAGGCGAATCCGCCGGTGGACTGAGCGTGATCTATCTCATGGCGTCGCCGGAAGCGCGCGGGCTGTTCGCGAAGGCGATCGCCTCAAGCTCGTACATGGTCTCCACGCCTGTGCTGAAGGACGCCAGATTTGGCATGCCCTCGGCCGAGGCCAGCGGCGCAAAGCTCGCCACGGATCTGCACGCACCGAATCTCGCAGCGTTGCGGGCGATGGATGCCAACGCGTTGACCAAGGCGGCCGCAGCCGCGCAGTACCTGCCACTCGGAACCGTCGACGGTCATGTCCTGACGGAGCAACTGGCCGACACCTTCGACAAGGGCGAACAGGCACATGTGCCGATCCTCGCCGGCTTCAACAGCGGCGAGATCCGTTCGCTCCGGATCATCGCGCCGCAACCGCCAGCGAGCGCGGCCGATTACGAGAAGACCATCCGCGCCAGCTATGGCGATCTCGCCGATGCGTTCCTGAAGCGATATCCCAGCTCGAACATGGAGGAGAGCATCCTCGCCACGACGCGCGATGCGCTCTACGGCTGGACGGCCGACCGGCTGGTGCGCAAGCAGACCGCTGCCGGCCAGCCATCGTTCCTGTATTTCTTCGATCACGGCTATCCGGCGATGGATAATGCCGGGCTGCATAGCTTTCATGGAAGCGAGCTGCCTTACGAGTTCGGCACCCTCGATCGCACGGGTCCGTTGTGGCCGAAGATTCCCGCAACCGCCGAGGAAGCGAAGCTCAGCGACGCGATGACGGATTATTGGGCGAGCTTCGCGCGCACCGGAAGGCCGCAAGCTGCGAATGCACCCAATTGGCCCGCGTTCGATTCAGCCGAGTCCTACATGCACTTCGCGGAAGGGCCGCAGCCTGAGGCGCAACTGCTGCCCGGAATGTACGAGTTCAACGAGCAGGTGGTTTGCCGCCGCCATGCCAGCGGCAAGGTTGCGTGGAACTGGAATGTCGGCCTGTGGTCGCCGCCGCTTCCGCCGGCCTCTCCGGATTGCCACTGAATGGCGCTCGGGAAATCGCCCAATCCGCTGAAAGGCTGGCAGGTCGATCCTGAGAGCATCCGTAGCGTGGGCCGCGATCTTTCGCGCCCCGAATGCATTCTTGCCGAGCGCGACGGCTCGCTTTGGGCCGCGGACGCGCGCGGTGGCGTGATGCACATCCGTCCCGACGGCACACAGCGACTTATGACGCCGGCGGCTGATCCCAAATCCGGTGCGGCGCCGAACCTGTTCGAAGGCACGCTGCCGAACGGACTGGCTTTCGCCCGCAACGGCGATTTGCTGATCGCGAATTTCGGTACCGATGCGCTCGAACTGATGACGCGCGATGGCCGCGCTCGGACGCTGCTGGACAACATCGACGGCAAGCCGCTCGGCAAGGTGAACTTCGTCCTGCGCGACAGCAAGGACCGGTTGTGGATCACGATTTCCACGAAGGTCAATCCGTGGCCGGATGCGATCCGCAAGGATCTGGCCGACGGCTACATCGTGCTGCTCGATAAAAGGGGCGCGCGCATTGTCGCCGACGGCTTCCGCTTCACCAACGAGATTCGGTTCGATGCAAATGAGGAATGGCTGTACATCGCCGAAACCTGTGCCCGCCGCGTGACGCGCCTGCGCGTGATGGCAGACGGATCGTTGACGGACCGCGAAGTCTACGGTCCCGCATCGCTCGGATCGGGCCTGATCGACGGAATCGCCTTCGATGCCTACGGCAATCTGTGGGCGACCATGATCTTCGCCGACCGTCTCGTGGCCATCACACCGGATGGCGAATTGCTCGCGCTGTTCGAGGATGGCGACCGCGATGCAGCAGCAAAGCTCGATCGCGAATTCGACAGCGGCAGGGTGGTGAGCGGCGAAACCATGTCCGCCACCGGCGGCAAGGTCGCGCCGTGGCTGACGAGCCTCACTTTCGGCGGCGCCGATCTGCGCACGGTTTATCTTGGGTCGCTGAAGGCAACGACGCTCCCCTGTTTCAAGAGCCCCGTCGCGGGCCTGCCGATGGTTCATTGGAGGAACCGATGAGGTCTGAACTTTCGCGGCGCACGGTTCTGGCGAGCGGAGCCGCCGCAGCCGGCGCGACAGCGTTGAACGCCAAGCCGTCCGGTACGCATCGCGCCTTTCCCAAGGATTTCCTGTGGGGCACGGCGATCTCCGCCTACCAGAGCGAAGGCAACAACACCAACACCGATGCCTGGCTGCAGGAAAACATCACGCCGACCCTGTTCAAGGAGCGCTCGGGCGATGCGTGCGATTCCTATCATCGCTACGCCGAGGACATCGCCATTGCGGCGAAGCTCGGCTTCAACTGCTATCGCATGGGCATCGAATGGGCGCGCATCGAGCCCAGTCAGGGCCACTTTTCGAATGCCGAGCTCGATCACTATGCGCAGGTGCTCGAGACCTGCCGCGTGCATGGGCTGAAGCCGGTCGTGTCATTCAACCATTTCACCGTGCCCCTGTGGTTCGCCATGCGCGGCGGATTTGAAGTCGCGGATTCACCCGACATCTTCGCGAACTTCTGCGGCAAGGCGGCGGAGCATCTGGGCGGGCTGATGCATATGGCCACGCCGTTCAACGAGGCGAACATCCAGCTGCTCGTGCATATACTGCCGGGTATCGCGCAATACCTGCCGGCGGCGAAGGCGGCGATCGCAGCAGCGGCAGCGGCGACCAATTCGCCGAAATTCTCCACCATGGCTTATGCCGACCCGGCAATCTCGACACCGTTGATGCAGGAGGCGCATCGCAAGGCCTACGTCGCGATCAAGGCCGCGCGTCCCGAACTCGCCGTCGGCATCTCGCTCACCACGCAGGACATCCAGCCCGCGGGACCCAATTCGCTGGCTGATGTCTATCGCGGCAAACTGTACGGTGACTGGGTGAATGTGGCGCGCACCCATTCCGATTTCACCGGTGTGCAGCCTTACACGCGTTTCCTGGTGGATGACAAAGGCCTCGCCGCGCCACCCAAGGACGCGGAAATGACCGACGTGGGCTACGAATACTACCCGGAAGCCGTCGGCGGCGTGGTCCGCTGGGCGCATCAGGTGATCGGCAAGCCGATCTATGTGACCGAGAACGGCATCGGCACCAACAATGACGCGCGTCGCATCGCCTTTATCGATGCCGCGCTGGCGAGCCTGCGCTCCTGCCTCGACGAAGGCATTCCGGTGCACAGCTATCTCTACTGGTCGCTGCTCGACAATTTCGAATGGCAATCCGGCTATTCGAAGCATTTCGGCCTGGTGGCCGTCGACCTTCAGACCTTCAAGCGCACGCTGAAGCCCAGCGCGTTGCATCTGGGCGCCCTCGCCCGCGCGAATCGAATTTGACAACGCCGGTAAGCTCGCCAAGGAGCGGCGGCCCACATCTTTGCAGGCCGCCGTCCAAATGCAGGATCGGCGCCTCTACTGCGCGCTCACCGACGACGGGAAGCTCATGTTGCCGCCAAAATAGCAGCGCAGCGATGCAATGCGGCCGTCCCGCAGCCGGAAATATTCGACATTGCTGAAGGTCTTTCCGTTCGTGGTCTCGCCGGTGTATTTCACGAGCACGTCGTTTCCCTGCGCCAACACCAGTTCGAGATTGAATTTCCCGGTGAACGCAAGCTGCGTGTCCCAGCAGTTTTTCTTGTATGCGGCCTTGCTGATATGATCGTCGGGCGCGGGACTGGTGAAGGTGAAATCGTCTGTCGTCACCGCGCTGGCCTTGTCCCAATCCTTCTTGTCCCAGGCGTCGTACCAGGACCTGACGACCATCTCACTCGACTCCGCCAGGGCATTCGCCGTGTCGGAAAGCATGGCCGCTCCGGCCAACGCAACGCTTCCCGCCGCCAATGTCGTGCGGCGTGATATTCTGGACGCTGACATGATGAATTCCCCTTTCGTCGATCTGGACTTCACTTGCTTGTCTCCTGAACCAATTCCGCAAAACGGCCGAGCGTTGCACCGATGACCCTTTCGGGCAGCGAACCGAGGCCAAACACCACGCCCGGAAACGGAGACCGGGCCTGGTAGAAATGGGCCAGCGGTGCGAGAGCGATGCCTTGCGATCTCGCAGCCTGACAAAGTTTGGGTTCGTTTGCGTCTGCGGGCAGCCGCAACATTGCGCATAGCCCACCGACCGGCTGAACCATGCTGCCAACGCCGAAGCGGCTCCTGCAGGTTTCTGCCAGAAGCACGGCACGCTCGCCGTAGGTTCCGCGCAACGCCCTCAGATGAACTGTGTATTTGGTATCCCCGATGAACGCCGCCAATGCGGCGAGCACGAAAGCGTCGGCATTGTAGCCGCGTTGTGCAGCCGTCCGGCAAAATGGCTCGACCAGATCGGGAGGAACGACCAGATACGCCAACTGGATATAAGGACCGAGCGTTTCATAGAGGCTGCCGAAGTAAATCACGTGATCTTCGCCACCCAGTGCTTGCATGGCGGGACCTCGCGAGCCGGCAAAAATGAGGTCGTATCCGCGGTCGAACTCGAGGACAATCGCTCGGGCTTGCTTGGCGGCGCTCAGGATCGCGAGACGCCGGTCCACCGACATCTGCGTCCCCAGCGGGATGTTGTTGGACGGCGACACGACGAAGAGTCTCGGCGGCGCACCATCCAGCGCGCCTGCCGGGTTCTCCGTCGTTAACGGGGAGATCCAGGCTCCGGCTCGCTGGAAGGTTGCGCGAATGCTGCCGGCAATCGGATCCTCGATATGAACGCAATGTCCCGGGTCGATCAAAACGTGGGCGATCAATTCCAGGGCGCATTGGCAATTTGCAAGCGGAATGATCTGCTCCGGTTGGCATCGAACGCCTC
>DATIYG010000165.1:0-2401 GCA_035517755.1 Rhizomicrobium sp.
GCCTTCTTCAGGGCCATGTAGTAGGCGAGCGATTGATTCACCCCGTCCGTCGTGTCGTCTTCCGCCTGCACCAGAAATGCGGGCGGTGTTTCCGGCGTGACGGGAACATTGGGATTGAGCGTGGTGTTGTCCGTCCTGCCCCGCGCGAGATGGCCCGGATAGACGAGCACGGCGAAATCCGGGCGTGCGCTTTCCTTGTCGGCAGCGTCTACGGCCGCATACAGCCGCTGCCGGTATTTCGTGCTGATTTCCGCCGCGAGATATCCGCCGGCGGAAAACCCCAGCACGCCGACCTTGTGCGGATCGATGTGCCATTCCTTCGCGCGAAGGCGCACAAGACCCATGGTTCGCTGAACATCCTCCAGCGAGCGCGTCGATGTCACGAGACCACCGTCAGGGCGGCAATCGCATTTCGGATCATAAGGCTCGCTCGGCACGCGATACTTCAACAGAACGCAAGTGATGCCCTTCGCTGTCAGCCAGTCGCACACTTCGGTGCCTTCGAGGTCGATCGCCAGTGCCTCGAAGCCGCCGCCGGGAAGCACCACGACCGCAGCCCCCGTGTTCTTTCCCTTTGGCGCATAGATCGTCATCGTCGGCAGCGAGACATCCAGGATCGCTCTGTAGGGGCGCCCCGCGACAAGGCTGTGACCGGTCCACACGCTTTCCGGTCCCGGCATCGGCTTGTCATCGGGCGGCGTTCGCGGCCAGATCGGAATTTGCGCGTGACCCGGTGACGGCTGCCAAACATCTGCCGCCGCGTGTGTGCATCCGAACGCGATCACCGCACAAAGCGTAAAGACCAGGACTCTCATCGCCCCTCCGGATTTTCGCTGCCGCGTCCTCGGGCGTGCGCCAGCATCGCCTGGGCGATCTCGCGTTCGCCCATGATCACGACATTGGCGCCATGCTGCATGAGATGCCCGACCTCGTCGTCGAAATGCGCACGGGCGACAATGTCGAGACCGGGATTGGCGCGGCGCGCCTGTTCGACGATCTGCCCCGCTTCGAAGGCCTGCGGGATCGCAACGAACAGGCGCGATGCCGCCGACACATTCGCCGCCGCCAGCAGGCGCGCGTCGGCAGCGTTGCCCTGAAAGGCTTCCACGCCTTCCGCCTTCAGCCGCTCGATGGCGCCGGGGGCATCCTCGATGACGACGAAGGGAATTCCGAGCTGCCGCAATCCATCCGCGACCAGGCTGCCGACGCGGCCATAGCCGACGACCACCGCATGGCCGCTCAGCGTCGTCGGCACGAGCTGCTCGATCGCATCCCGCGCGAGCTCCGCCGGCGGTTCGAGCTTGCGGCGCAAGGCGGTCGCCAACGCCAGCAGGGCCGGATTGATCAGGATGGAAAGAATGGATGTGCCCAGCACGAGATCGCGCGCGTCGGCCGGAACGAGTTTCAGGCCGATACCAAGGCCGATAAGGATGAAGGAGAACTCGCCGATCTGCGCAAGAGACGCGGCGACGAAGAAGGCGTTTCCCGTCGGGTACCCGAACAGGCGCATGAGGAGGAACGCGACCGCCGTGGTTCCAAGCACCACGGCTGCCAGCGCCATGGCAAGGTGTGCCGGCTCGCGCACCAGCACGACGGGATTGAACAGCATGCCGATGGAGAGAAAGAACAACACGGCGAAGGCATCGCGCAGCGGCAGCGATTCCTCGGCTGCGCGCTGGCTCAAGGTCGACTCGCTCAGGATCATTCCGGCGAAGAAGGCGCCGAGCGCGATCGATATGCCGAAGATCTCCGACGCGGCGAACGCAACGCACAAGGCGATCGCCAGCACGGCAAGCCGGAACAACTCGCGCGAACCGGTGTGCGCCACGTAGTGCAGGACTTCCGGAATGACGCGGCGGCCGATGATCCACATCACGGCCGCGAAGGCCGCGAGCTTGGCGATGGTGATCTCGAACGACACGGCCAGTCCGCCATAGTCCGGCGCGATGCCGGCCTTGCGCAGCAGCGGCGCCAGCGGCGGCAGCAGCACCAGCACGATCACCGTCAGCACGTCCTGCACCACCAGCCAGCCCACTGCGAGGCGGCCGCGATTGCTTTCGAGCAGACGGCGATCCTGCAGCGCGCGAATGGTGACGATGGTGCTGGCAATGGCGAGCGAAAGGCCGAACACGATTCCGGACGACCAAGGCCAGCCGATGAGACGGGCGACGCAGGCGCCGATGGCGGCCGATGCGGTCACCTGCAGCACCGCTCCCGGCAGCACGGTCGCCCGCACCGACCACAGATCCTTGAGCGAGAAATGCAATCCCACGCCGAACATCAGGAGGATGACGCCGATCTCGGCCAGCTGAAGCGTGAGGTTGGAATCCGCGACGAAGCCCGGCGTGAAGGGACCGATGACAATGCCGGCGAGCAGATAGCCCGCAATCGGCGACAGCTT
>DATIYG010000166.1:0-4640 GCA_035517755.1 Rhizomicrobium sp.
GGGCGAGCCGATCTTCAGGCATTCCTCGCAACCGAGCGCGCTCGGCGTCACATCGTGGATGGTGGAAAGATGCGTGCAGGTTTTGCTCATGCCGTGGCTCCCTCGCGCAGCCGCGCAAGATGTGCATGCAGCGTCGCCACCACCTGCGCGCCTTCGCCGACGGACGATGCAACACGCTTCACCGATCCCGATCGCACATCGCCGATGGCGAACACGCCGGGGCAGCTCGTCTCCAGCGGCTGCTTGCCGTCGCCCAGTTCCGTAGTCGTCAGAACGAAACCTTTCGCATCGACCGCGATGCCCGACGCCTTCAGCCAATCGGTGTTGGGCTCGGCGCCAATGAACAGGAAGAGATGGCGGATGTTCTTTTCGGTTTCGTTGCCTGTGCGTCTGCTCTTCCAGCGGATGGCCTTCAGTTCCTGTCCTTCGCCGGTCAGCGCTGTGACTTCCGTTTCCGGCAGCACTTCGATGTTTGGCTGCGCGGCGATACGCTCCACCAGGTAGCGGGACATGGTCGCGTCCAAGCTCTTGCCGCGCATCAGGAGGTACACTTTCGCCGCCTGCGTCGCGAGATAAACGGCTGCCTGGCCCGCCGAGTTTCCTGCGCCCACCAGCGCCACTTCCTGGCTCTGGCACAGCCGGCCTTCCAGTGGCGAGGCCCAGTAGTGCACATGCGAGCCTTCGAACTCCGGCAGATTGGGAATGTCGAGACGCCGGTAACGCGCGCCAGTCGCGATCACGATGGCGCGTGCCCGAACGCACTGGTCGCTCCTGGTTTCGATGGCGAAGCACGGGCTATCGACGCGGAGCCGAACGACTTCTTCCGGGATCGCGCTCTCGACTCCGAACTTCTGCGCCTGATTGTAGGCGCGCGCCATCAGCCGCATGCCGGTGATGCCGGTCGGGAAACCGAGATAGTTCTCGATGCGCATGGAGGCGCCGGCCTGGCCACCGAACGCATTGCAGTCGATCATGATGGTGGAGAGGCCTTCGGATCCCGCATACACCGCGGCCGCAAGTCCCGCAGGCCCGGCGCCGATAATCGCCACATCGTAGAGCTTGTCGGGATCGAGCTTGCGTACCAGTCCCAGGCAGGCGGCAAGCGTGTGCTCGTCCGGATTGTGCAGCAGGTCGCCATTGGGACATAGCACGATTGGCAGTTCCGCTGCGGCGACATGAAAGCGTTCGACCAGCGCCTTGCCGCCTTCATCGCTGTCGGCATCGAGCGTGTGGTGCGGATAACCGTTGCGTCCAAGATAGTTCTCCAGCCGCAGCACATTGGCGTCGCCGCTGCGCCCAACGATGATGGGACCTGCCACCGACGTCTCCAGAATGGCGACACGGCGCAGGATCAGCGCGCGCATGATGCGCTCGCCGAGATCGGCTTCCGCCACCATCAGCTCGCGCAACCGCGCCGACGGAATGATGATCGCCTCGACATCGGTCTTCGCCACACCGTCCACCAGTACGGGAATCCCCGACAGCGACGCGATCTCCGCCAGGAACTGCCCGGGCTGATAGGTGACGATCTCCTCGACATGGCCGAGCGGATCGTGCTGCGTGATCTCGACCTCACCGGACAGGATGAGGATGAGGCCGGGGCTCGGCTCGCCCGTCTTCTCCAGATACTCGCCTGCCTTGTATGTGCGCGGACTGCCGAAGCGGCGCACGCGCTCGATATCGGCCTGGCTTAGTGTCGGAAAGAGCTGATGCCAGCGCGTTTCAAGCGTGGGACTGCTGATGGCCATGCGCCAAGCCTACACACGAAGGCAGCCGGCAGAAAACTGCCCAGGAGCAACGGCATGCAAATCAAATCCTAGGCAAACTCGTACGGCCAGAAACTCTTGCGCGACGGATCGAGACGCAGTGTCTGCGTAATGGCCGGGGCGAGACGGCTTGGGCACGCCACGCGCTCGCACATGCGGCAGGAGATTCCAGCGGGCGTGGCGCTGGCCGGATCGCCGAGATCGAGACGGTCGCCATAAACGATGGCCTTCGCATGCGAGACATCGCAGCCGAAGGTGATGGCAATGGTCCGGGCAGACTGTGGGTCGCGGCCGTGGAAGGATTCGATCGTCCGTGACATGGCAAGAAAGCGCGAGCCGTCGGGAAGCGACACATGGCGTGCGATGGTTTCGCCCGGCCGCGCAAACGCCTCCGTCATGCGCCATTGCGGACACACGATGCCGAAGCGGGCGAACGGAAACGGTCCCGGCGCCACGCGCTTCAGCACATTGCCGGCCGCGTCGAGCCGCAGAAAGAAAAACGGAATGCCGCGCCGTTCGCTCCGCTGCAGTGTGGTCAGGCGATGCGCGACCTGATCGATGCTGGCGGAAAAGCGCCCGGCCAGAATATCCAGATCGTGCCGCACCGTGGCAGCCGCTTCGACGAAGCGGCCGTACGGCATCATCAGAGCCATGGCGAAATAGTTGGCGAACGCGACGCGATAGAGTTTCTCTGCATCCGCGTTGGAAGGTGAAGCTTCCGCAATGAGCCGATCGACCTCGGCCGCATAGGAAGTCAGGGCCACGTGCACCGCCGTCTGGAACGTGCGCGCAGGTGCGGGGAGCATCTCAGACAAGAAAAGCCGCCGGTTGTGGCGGTCGTAGCGGCGCTGCGAGTCCGCGATGGCGTGAATGGGCAGCACCGTCACGCGGATCTGATGCGCATCGTGCAGGTGCGCGCGCAGCGCCGCGTATAAATCGTCGCCGGGACTCAGCGAGGTGTGGAAAGCTTCGGCCGCCAGGTCGAGCGCGGCGACGTAATTGCTCCGCGCCTGGAAATAGGTCCGCACCTCTTCAGCGGGATACCGTCCGTCCGGCCGTGAGCCGCCGGCTGTCTCACTATCGCTCGCAGGTTCGCCGGTCGCCTCGCGCTTTCGATAGGCATTGTAGAGCGCAGCCAGTGCGGCGGTGATGTCGGGATAACCGCTCACCAGATCGGCAACCACGGCGGCGGACGGCGCTTTCGGAAACACGGGATCCGCAAAGATCTCCATCAGCTCGGCCACGCGCTCGGATTCGCGGTCGCCGTGCAGCTCCTTCAGATCGAGCTCGTAGATGGCGGCAAGCTTGAGCACCAGCTGGGTGGTGAGCGGCCGCTGGTTGCGCTCGACGAGGTTGAGGTAGCTCGCGGAAATGCCGAGGTCGCGCGCCATCGCCGTCTGGCTGAGGCCCAGCGAGGTCCGCAAATGGCGGATGCGGGGGCCGGCGAAGACCTTCCGCTCCCCGCCCTCGCGCCGCTGCCGTTCCTCAGCCATTGTAACTCGCGAAATTTACCGACCAGACATTCTATCTGTCACAACTATGACAAATCAACTCTTTTGGTCCTGAACCCGGCTTCCTCCTTGCACGTATGCTTGTAAAGATCGTGACAGGGGTGCCGCTTTGAGTCAGGCGATGGACGATATGCGCGTCAAAGGCACAGCGCCGAGGCAGGACAAGGTCCTGACCGATGCCGCGTTGGCCTTTCTGGCCGAGCTGCATCGCCGGTTCGATGGCCGCCGCCGCGAATTGCTGGCGGCGCGGGCCGCGCGCCAGGCCCGGCTCAATGCCGGCACCGAGCAACTCGATTTCCCGGCCGAGACGGCGGACGTCCGCGCCGGCGACTGGACGATCGCGCCGCCGCCGTCCGATTTGTTGGACCGCCGCGTCGAGATCACTGGCCCCGTCAATGCCAAGATGATCATCAACGCGCTGAACTGCGGCGCCAATTGTTTCATGGCGGATTTCGAGGATTCGAATTCGCCGACCTGGGCGAACAACATCGAAGGCCAGGCGAATTTGATCGAAGCCGTGCGGCGCACCTTGCGCTACACCGATCCGGCCAGCGGCAAGCCATATTCGCTGAACGAGAAGACCGCGGTGCTGATCGTGCGGCCGCGCGGCTGGCATCTCGACGAGTCCCATGTCGAGATCGACGGCGCGCCGATGTCGGGCTCGCTGTTCGATTTCGGGCTCTTCGCGTTCCACAATGCGCAGGAGCTGATCGCGCGCGGCACCGGCCCGTATTTCTATCTGCCGAAGATGGAGAGCCGGCACGAAGCGGCGCTGTGGCGCGACGTGTTCCTGTTCGCCGAGAAGTCCCTCGATCTGCCGCGCGGCACGATGCGCGCCACCGTGCTGATCGAAACGCTGCCGGCCGCGTTCGAGATGGACGAAATCCTTCACGCGATGAGGGACCACATCGTTGGGCTCAATTGCGGCCGCTGGGACTACATCTTCTCCATGATCAAGACCCTGCGCGCCCGCGGTGATTTCGTGCTGCCGGATCGCGCGCAGGTGACGATGACCTCGCCCGCGCTCTCGGCGTACAGCAAATTGCTCATCAAGACCTGCCATCGCCGTGGCGCGCACGCGATGGGCGGCATGGCAGCGCAAATTCCGATTCGTGGCGACGATGCAGCGAACACCGCCGCGCTGGACAAAGTACGTGCCGACAAGGAACGCGAAGCGCGCGACGGCCATGACGGCACCTGGGTTGCGCATCCCGGATTGATCCAGATTGCGCGGGCCGCGTTCGATGCTGCGATGCCCAATGCCAATCAGGTCGACCGCAAGCGCGACGATGTGAACGTTACCGCCGCCGATCTGCTGGCGAAACCGGAAGGCACGATCACCGAAGCGGGTTTGCGCACCAAT
>DATIYG010000167.1:0-2210 GCA_035517755.1 Rhizomicrobium sp.
GGGCACCCACATTTCGGTCCGGCCCGGGTAGCCGAATCCTGCCGGCATCACGCCGATGATGGTGTACGTCACCATGGGGGTGCGCACTCGCTTGCCAATAATTTGAGGATCGCCGCCAAAGTGATCTTTCCACAGCCCGAAACTCAGGACGGCTTTGTTCAGATCGCCTCCGGGCTTGTCGCTCGATTCATCGAAGATTCGACCCATAAAAGGCGACACGGCCATGGTACGAAGCATTCCCGAAGTGGCTGTGGTGACTTGCGCGGCGTACGCCGAGCCAATGCCGATAAGGTCCATGGTGCGGGTTTGGTAGGCACCCATGCTCTCGAAAGTCCGGTTCCCGGTCCGGTAATCTTCGAGATCGGGAAGAGAGAGTTCGCCCGAGTTGGCCGCGGCGTTCGTGCCCGCTGTCCGGATGCGTACGATTCGGTCCGCATCAGGGTAAGGGAACGGGCGGAGCAAGGTCGCATACACCAGGCTGAGAATGGCGGTGTTGGCGCCGATCCCGACCGCCATGGTGAAGATCACAATAAGCGAGATCGCCGGTCTCCGCCGTAAACCGCGGAGGGCTTGTGAAAGGCTGGGGATTAGCGAAGTCATTTCTAGAACTGAAAGTGGATTGCTAACCAAACACTCGACCAAGTCTAATGATCTCGCAGCGCAATGACCGGATCGACACGCGTGGCGCGTGCTGCCGGGATGTAACATGCGGCGAGCGCAATCAACAAGAGCAGAACTGCCACACTAGCGAATGTCAAAGCGTCGTTCGCCTGCACGCCATAAAGCCAGGACGACATCAGGCGGCCGGCCATTAAGGCGCCCGCAGTTCCGATCCCGATGCCCAACACGGCCAGTTTCAACGAGGAACCCAGCACGAGCGATAGGATCTGCGCCTTGCTCGCGCCCAGTGCTACGCGCACACCGAGTTCTTTCGTCCGGCGATTCACCAGGTACGAAAACACGCCATAAATACCGGCCGCCGCAAGCGCCAGCGCCAGACCGGCGAACGTGGCCAGCAGCACCGCCGTTAACCGCTGTCGCCACAGGGAGCCTTCGAGCACATCCTTCATGGTGGTCACTTCGCCGATCGCGATATCGGGATCCAACTCGCGCATGGCTGCCTGAGCCGCTCTTGCCAGTCCAACCGGGTCCCCTGCGGTCCGGAGGGCCACCCAGCCGCCCGGGCTGGGCAACTGTGCCATGGGCCAGAAGACCTCGGGGTAGACCTCTTTGTCGAGCGCATTCAAGCGGCTGTCGGCGACCACCCCAACGACGGTCATGCGCGGAAAATAGCTGGTCATGTCGATGATGATGGTTCTGCCGATCGGGTCGTCGGCGCCGAAATATCTGCGTGCGACGGTCTCGTTGACCAGCGCCACTTTCGGCGCGTTCGCGTCATCCCGCACGTCGAAATACCTGCCCCGGACCAGCGGAATCCCGAATGTCTTGAAATAGCCCGGCGTCACCCGCTCGATGGAGACGTCGCCGTGATTGTAGAGACCTGTCGTCTTATTTCGCGCGGCTCCTCCGTATGCGTTCCTATTAGGTGGCGGGGCGGGCTTTCCCTCGATGTGCATGGCCCAAGGGTTGGGGCCATGACGAAGCGGCAGCAGGCCGGTCACGGCGGCGCTTCTCACTCCAGGCACGGCAAGCATGCGGCGCTCGATATCGGCGAACAGCCGAGCGCGGGTGGAGTTGAGGCCGCCCGTTTCATACTTGCCGTAGCGATGGGTTGGCACGCCGAACGAGAGCGCCAGCACCCTGTCGGGATTGAAGCCCGGATCGGTCCGCAAAAGTTGGACGAAGCTGCGAATGAGCAGCCCCGCGCCGGCCAGCAACACGAGCGAAACGGCGACCTCGCCGACGATGAGGATGTCGCCGGCGCGCTTGGCCGCCGCTCCAGCGGACCCCGATCTGCCCGCCTCTTTCAGGCTTTCATTCAGATTGGGGCGGGATGCCCGCAGAGCCGGCAATATTCCAAACAGCAAACCCGCCAGCAAAGAAATCCCGAGCGTGAAGGCCAGCACATGCCAGTCGAGGGCTACCTCTGCAATGCGCGGGACGCGGCTCGCCGCGGGCAGCAGGGAGGTGACCGGGCGGACAAAGCCAAACGCGAGTGCGGTCCCGAGCGCGGCTCCTCCAAGCGAAAGAATAAGGCTCTCCGTCAGCACCAACCAGACCAGCCGCCCGCGCGATGCCCCCAGCGCCGC
>DATIYG010000168.1:0-12738 GCA_035517755.1 Rhizomicrobium sp.
CATGGCCGCATCCCAGCAGACACCTCCGTCCCCGCAAGCCCCTCCGTCGCCGCAAGCGCCTCCGCCGGCCGCACCCATGGTCGAAACACATCTTCCCGTGCATCCCGACATCTGGCCGCAGCTGCAAAGCGGCGTGGCGGAGGATCCCGCGATCGAGGCGCGCGTCGCCGACATCCTCGGCAGGATGACGCTGGCGGAAAAGGTCGGGCAGATCATGCAGGCCGACATCGATTACGTCACGCCGGCCGATGTAAAGGCCTATCACCTCGGATCGGTCCTCGGCGGCGGCGATTCCGGCCCCAAGGGCAACGATCTCGCGCCGGCGCAGGCCTGGCTCGCGCAGGCCGACGCCTTCTATCAGGCGTCGATGGATGTGCCGCCGGGGCATGTCGCCATTCCGGTCATCTGGGGAATCGACTCCGTTCACGGCAACAACAATCTGCCGGGCGCGACCATCTTTCCG
This sequence comes from Rhizomicrobium sp., assembly GCA_035517755.1. Lineage (GTDB taxonomy): Bacteria > Pseudomonadota > Alphaproteobacteria > Micropepsales > Micropepsaceae > Rhizomicrobium. Next base: position 464 of record DATIYG010000168.1, read on the forward strand.
CACAACATCGGGCTCGGTGCAGCACGCGATCCCGATCTCTTGCGCCGCATCGGCGAGATCACGGCGATCGAAACACGCGTCAGCGGCCAGGACTGGACGTTTGCGCCGGTCGTCGCCGTTGCGCGCGACGATCGCTGGGGCCGCACTTACGAAAGCTATTCGGAAAATCCCGATCTCGTGCGCGAATATGCCGGCGCCATCGTCCGCGGACTTCAGGGCGATCCCGGCACGCCGGATTTCCTGAAAGGTCCGCATCTTGTCGCCACCGCCAAGCATTTCCTGGGCGATGGCGGAACCAACAACGGCAAGGATCAGGGCGACAATCTCTCGACCGAGGAGCAGCTGCGCGACATCCATTCAGTTGGCTACCAGGCGGCCATCGCAGCCGGTGTGCAGACGGTGATGATCTCGTTCTCGAGCTGGCACGGCGAGAAGATGTCCATCAACCGGCCGCTCATCAACGACGTGCTGCGCGACCGCTTCGGCTTCAACGGATTCACGGTCAGCGACTGGAATGCGCACACGCAGCTTCCCGGCTGCACCGGGAGCAATTGTCCTTCCGCACTGCTGGCCGGTGTGGACATGTACATGGCGCCGGATACTTGGAGGGGCCTCTACACGACGACGTTGATGCAGGTGGAGAGCGGCACCATTCCGCTGGCGCGCCTGGACCAGGCGGTGTCGCGAATCCTGCGCGTGAAACTGCGTGCCGGACTGTTCGAAGCCGGTGCGCCGTCGAAGCGTCCTTTCGGCGGACAATGGGATCAGCTTGGATCGGCGGAGCATCGTGCGGTTGCGCGCCAGGCCGTGCGCGAATCTCTTGTGCTTCTGAAGAACGAACACCAATTGCTGCCGCTCAAGCCGAGTCTGCATGTGCTGGTTGCCGGCGATGGCGCGGACAGCATCGACAAGCAATCCGGCGGCTGGACGATTTCCTGGCAGGGCGGCGGACACGCCCGCGCCGAATATCCGCACGGACAATCCATCTATGAAGGGATCGCGCAAGCCGTCACGGCCGCGCAAGGCACGGCGACGCTCAGCGTCGACGGCAGTTTCACCACGAAACCCGATGTGGCCATCGTCGTGTTCGGCGAGGATCCGTATGCGGAGTTCAAGGGCGACCGGCCAGACTTGTCGTATCAGGCAAACGATCCGCGCGATCTGCGTCTTTTGCAAAGCCTGAAGGCGCAAGGCATTCCGGTGGTTGCCGTGTTCCTGTCCGGGCGTCCGCTCTATGTGACGCGCGAGATCAATGCGTCGGATGCCTTCATCGCCGCGTGGCTGCCGGGCTCCGAAGGGGGCGGGATCGCCGATCTTCTCTTCCGCAAGCCCGACGGGTCGATGCCTTATGATTTCAGCGGCCGGCTGTCGTTCTCCTGGCCCCGGGCGCCGGACCAGACTCCGCTGAATGTCGGCGATGCCAACTACGATCCGCTGTTTCCCTACGGCTACGGCCTGGACTATGCGCAGCCGCAGGATATCGGGCTGCTGCCTGAAGCGGCGGGTCTGGTGGTGCCGACCATGTAGGAGCCTGCGCCGGCCGGACTCTTGCTTTCAGGCGCAGCCAATTCTATTTGACCTCGACGCAACCGACGGAATCCGGGCCGTTTGAAAATCAAGGTGCACAAGAACGATCTGCCGGATGGGCTCGATTTGGGCTCAGCCATCGCGATCGATACCGAGACGCTGGGCCTCAATCCCAATCGCGACAGGCTTTGTTTGGTGCAGCTTTCCGCCGGCGACAACATTTGCCATGCCGTGCAGTTCGACGGACGCGACTATTCCGCGAAGAACCTGAAGGCTCTGCTCACCGATCGGAACCGCCTCAAGATCTTCCACTTCGCGCGCTTCGATCTCGCCATGATGAAGAAGTATCTCGGCGTCATGGCCGGGCCCATCTATTGCACGCGGACCGCGTCGAAGCTTGTGCGCACCTACACCGACAAGCATGGCCTGAAGGACCTGGTGCGGGAACTCCTGAACGTCGACTTGTCGAAAGATCAGCAAAGCTCGGACTGGGGCGCGCCGGAACTGACCGAGAAGCAGCTCGCCTATGCCGCAAATGATGTCGCCTATCTTCACCGTCTGAAGGAAGGCCTCGACACCATGCTGGTGCGCGAGGGACGCATGGGGCTCGCGCAAGCCTGCTTTGACTTTCTGCCGCAGCGTGCCGAGCTCGATCTTGCCGGCTGGGCGGATACCGATATTTTCGCGCACTAGAACCGGGAGTTAACGCCGGTCCCCGTCTTTACCTTGAAGTGGATCGGACAACCCCCCATAATTGCTTTGGAATTTGAAGCCGCGCCTTGCTCGCGGCACCAAGGATGCGGGCATCGTGGGGGCGGGCCGGCCTCAAACATCACGGGTGTCTGAATGCGTTCTGCCGACCGGGCTTCTGCTGCTCCACGCGTGGATGACGGAAAGAGAAGCGATCTCTCCGCCGCAACGCGCGTGCTGGAATACGCCGCCGAAGCGCTGCGCTCGCTGGAAGGCGCGCTGAACGGCGATTTCAGCCGCGCCGTCGATGTCATCCTTGCCGCCAGGGGCCGCGTGATCGTCAGCGGCATGGGCAAGAGCGGACTGATTGGCCGCAAGATCGCCGCCACGCTCGCCTCGACCGGCACGCCAGCCCATTTCGTGCACCCCGCCGAAGCCAGCCACGGCGATCTCGGCGAGCTGGTGCCGGGCGACGTGCTGCTGATGCTGTCCTATCGCGGCGAGACGGCGGAGCTGTCGGATCTCATCACTTACGCGAAGCGGTTCCACATTCCCCTGATCGGCATGGCAGCGAATCCAGACTCGACATTGCTGCAGGCGTCCGACGTGAAACTGCTGCTACCGAAATCGCGCGAGGCCTGTCCGATGGGATTGGCGCCGACGACCTCGACGACATTGATGGTGGTGTTGGGCGACGCGCTGGCGGTTGCGCTGATGGAACGGCGCGGATTTTCCGCCGATCAATATCGCGAGCTGCATCCCGGCGGATCGCTGGGCCGCGTTCTCATTCGCGTGGCCGATCTGATGCACTCCGGCGTGGAACTGCCGCTGGCAACCGCCGACACGCTCATGCAGCAGGTGCTGATCGTCATGGCACGCTGCCGCTTCGGCTGCGTCGGCATCACAGATGCGAATGGCGGTCTCGTCGGCATCATCACCGACGGCGACCTGTCGCGGCATATGAGCCGCGATCTGCTCGACAAGTCCGCCGGCGACGTGATGACGAAGAGCCCGAAGATTGCGGCGCCGGGTCAGCTGGCCGCCGAGGCCCTCGCCTTCATGAATGACAACAAGATCACGCGGCTCTTCGTGCTGGATCCCGACGACGCGTCGCGCAAGCCCGTGGGCATCATCCACATCCATGATTGCCTGAGGGCAGGGCTTCAGTAGATGGCGCAGACGAGTCCCGCTGCGCCCAAGCCTGTCCGACGCCGCGGCACCGGGTCCGCGCGATCGAGCCGGTCGCATGTCGACTGGGCGATCCATGCGCGCACGACGGTGCTGGACGCGCAGCGCTACACGCGCTTCGTGGGCATCATGAAGCGGGCGCTGCTGCTGGCGGCCGCTGCGCTGCTGCTGGCCGTGCTCGCCTATTCGTTGCAGCCGCGCGACTCCGGGCGCTACACAATGGCATTCCAGTATCTGGAGAAGCTTGCGAACGACCTTGCCATGTTGAGGCCGCATCTCACGGGCACGGACGGCGATGGCAATCCCTTTGTGATCACGGCCGACCTGGCGGTTCAGGATCCCCACCATCTCCATCGCGCGAAACTGAGCAATATCGATGCCGATCTCACCGACAAGGGGCGCGCCTGGTACACGATGAATTCGCCGCACGGCTTTCTGGATACCGACGCGCAGAAACTTTGGCTGGACGGCAATCTGTCGCTCTATTCCGACAGCGGCTACGAACTCCATACGACTGCGGCCTTTGTCGATCTGGCGCCCAGCTGCGATCCCGTTACAGGCAAGGGCCCGCCTCCCAGGCCAGGCAAACCTCGGGGACGGTGTGCGCGCGTGACGGTGCGCGGCAACCGGCCCGTTCACGGGCAGGGACCGCTCGGAACCTTCCGCGCCGATCGATTCCATATCGAACGGCCGACCAAACATCTGTACCTTGACGGTCACGTCGCGATGCGAATCTATCCGTCGCAGGGCAGCAGCAACACCAGCAGCGGCAAGACGCCGAAGAAATCATGAAACGACTTTTCATCCTGCCGATCTTTCTTGCCATGACCGGAACCGCCTTTGGGCAGGATGCTCCGGCGGCGCAAGCACCGGCAGCGGACACACCTGCCGCGCAAGCACCCGTTGCGCAGACGCCGGCGGGCAGCGCCAGGCCGGCCAAGGGAACCAAGCCCGCCAAGGCGAACGCGGGCGACACCACCGACATGTTCGGGCTCGGCAACCACAACAACAATGCGCCGATCGACATCACGTCGGACAATTTCGACTACGATCTCAACAACAAGATCGGCGTCTACACCGGCAACGTGATCGCCATTCAGGGCGACACGCGGATGCGATCGGACCGCATGAAGGTGAATGTCGCGCAAGGCAAGCCGACACGCATCGAAGCGACCGGCAAGGTTGTCGTGGTGGCGCCCAACGGAACCGCCACCGGCGATGTCGGCATCTACGAACTCGGGCCGCGCACCATCACCATGACCGGCAATGTCGTCCTGACAAAGGAAAAGGATGTCATGCGCGGCACCAAATTGGTGATGGACATGAACTCCGGCCTCGCCCACCTGACGTCGCCGGGCCAGCGCGTTCACGGGCTCTTCGTTCCCAAGCAGAATCCGAATGCCGGCACCGCGTCGGGGACCAAGAAGTCAGGCAAGAAATCATCCACCCCGGCCGCCGGTGGCGGTTCTGAGACAACTCCCAATCCCGCCGAAAAATAGCGTTCATGGTTCCTTAAAGACGGATAGGCACAGTTCTTGCCATGACAGGGATGCCCACCACCGAAACACCGGCTAAAGGCCCGGCCAAAAAGGAAAAACCGCGCGTCGTCGAGGGCGGGCAGGGGCTGACCGTCACGCGCATCGGCAAGAGCTTCAAGAAGCGTCCGGTGGTGCGGGGCGTGAGCCTGTCGCTGCGCCGCGGCGAGGTCGTCGGCCTTCTGGGCCCAAACGGTGCCGGCAAGACCACCTGTTTCTACATGATCACCGGCCTTATCCCGGCCGACTACGGCACTATCGAGCTCGACGGCCATGACGTCACCAAGCTGCCGATGTACCGCCGTGCCCGCATGGGCATCGGGTATCTCCCGCAGGAAGCGTCGATCTTCCGCGGCCTGACGGCCGAAGAGAACATCCGCGCCACCGCCGAACTGGTCGAACCCGATCCCGCGCGCGTCGAGACCATCGTGGAAGAGCTGATGGTCGAATTCGGCGTCACCCATGTGCGGGAGACTCCAGCCATCGCGCTGTCGGGCGGCGAGCGGCGCCGCGTGGAAATCGCCCGCGCGCTGGCCACGCATCCGTCCTACATCCTGCTTGACGAGCCGCTGGCCGGTATCGATCCGATCGCCGTCAACGACATCCGCGATCTCGTGATCCATCTGAAGGATCGTGGCATCGGCGTGCTGATCACCGATCACAATGTGCGCGACGCGCTTGAGATGATCGATCGCGCCTACATCATTCACGAGGGGCAGGTTCTCAAAGAGGGCACGCCGAAGGAAATCGTCGGCGACCGCGAGGTTCGTAGAGTCTATCTCGGAGAGCGGTTCGCGCTCTAATCGCGGGTTGAAGGGGCAAGCGTATGGCGTTGGCACAGCGGCTCGAGTTGCGTCAGGGGCAATCCCTGGTCATGACGCCGCAATTGCAGCAGGCGATCAAGCTGCTGCAGCTGTCCAACCTCGAGCTTGCCGAATTCGTCGAGCAGGAGCTCGAGAAGAATCCGTTTCTGGAACGCGACGAGCGCGAGCAGGCCGGCGAAGCGGAGCGTTCGGCCGATGCCGCTGCGCCCGCTGCCGACGAACCGCTGGAACAGGCGCTGGCGCGCGAGGATTTCAGCAAGGCCGAGGACATCGATGCCGAGCGCGCCGATGTCTATGCTGAAGATTCTTCCGTTGCGCCCGGCCCGTCGCGCGAGACGCCTCTGGCCGACTGGACGACAGTTCGTTCCGGCGGATCGCTCGATGCGGATGGCGAGGGCCTGGAACGCACGCTGTCGGAAGCCGCCACATTGAAGGATCATCTGCTCAATCAGTTGAATATCGCGGCTCTTGACGGCGAGCAGAAACTGATCGCAGCGGCTCTGATCGATTCCGTCGATGAGGCGGGTTATCTGCGCGCCGGCGTCGGCGAAGTGGCCGCCCAGCTTGGAACCGCGGCGGAAGCGGTCGACGAGGTTCTCCACACCATTCAGGGATTTGAGCCGACCGGCGTTGCCGCGCGCACATTGGCCGAATGCCTCGCGCTGCAATTGCGCGAGCAGGACCGTCTTGATCCGTGCATGCAGAAATTTCTCGACCATCTCGAGCTGGTCGGCCGCCGCGATATCGCCGGCCTGTGCCAGGCGTGCTGCGTCGACGCAGACGACATTCGCGACATGATCGCGGAAATCCGTGCGCTGACACCGAAGCCGGGTCTGGCATTCGGCACGGAACCCGTGCAGCCCGTGGTGCCGGATGTTTTCGTTCGTGAAGGTGCGGATGGCGGCTGGCATGTGGAGCTGAACTCCGACACCTTGCCGAAACTGCTGGTGAACGCGCGCTATCATGCCAAGGTCTCGGCGTCTGCCAAGGACGCCGGATCGAAGAATTATCTCATCGAAAGCCTCAACAACGCGAACTGGCTGGTGAAGAGTCTCGATCAGCGGGCGCGCACTATCCTTAAAGTGTCGAGCGAAATCGTGCGCCAGCAGGACGGGTTCCTCACCTACGGCGTGCGCCATCTGCGGCCGCTGAACCTGCGCACGATCGCCGATGTCATCGGCATGCATGAATCAACGGTGAGCCGGGTGACCTCCAACAAGTACATTGCCACGCCGCGCGGCACGTTCGAGCTGAAATATTTCTTCACGGCCGCCATCGCTGCGGTTAACGGTCACGAGGCGCACTCGGCCGAAGCCGTCCGCGACCGCATCAAGGAAATGATCGAGAAGGAGGACGCCGATATCCTTTCCGACGACCGGATCGTGGCGCTGCTCACCGCCGACGGCGTCGATATCGCAAGGCGGACGGTCGCAAAATATCGTGAAGGCATGCGCATTCCATCTTCCGTGGAGAGGCGTAAAATGCGTCTCGCCGGTGCGTCCAATTTGCAGGTTTCCGGCGTTGACAGGAGGGGACCCGGGACATATGGTCCGCCGCCTTTTTCGTGAGGGTGTCGGCCAGCTGTACGAATCCAACCACCAGAGCGTAACAGGCCATGAAGGTGCGGGTGTCAGGCAAGCAGGTCGAGATCGGTGAAGCGCTTCCACACAAGGTGCGCAAGCAAGTGGAAGCAGTAATTGGAAAGCACTTCGACGGAGGCGCAGAATCCCACGTCGTGTTCTCTCATGAAGGTTCGGGGTTCCGCGTTGATTGCACCGCGCATCTCGATTCGGGCACGGTGCTGAAATCGGAAGGTGCGGCGCAGGACGCCCATCACGCATTCGACGAGGCGATCGACAGACTCGAGAAGCAGATCAGGCGTTACAAGCGGCGATTGAAGAATCATCACGAAAAGAGCAGAGCGGGACAAGCCGCCGGTTAGTTTCCCACCTTTCAGAAGGTCATCATGGAAATCACGGATTTGCTCGTGCCGCAGGCGGTGTTTCCCGCCATAAAAGCCAACGGCAAGAAGCAGCTTCTTCACGATCTTGCGGCGCGCGCAGCGCAGCTGACGGGATTGCCCGAGCGGCGGATTACCGAAACGCTGATCGAGCGCGAGCGCCTCGGCTCCACGGGCATGGGTCAGGGCATCGCCGTGCCGCATGGGCGGATCGCCGGGCTTGCGAAAATCGTCGGATTGTTCGCGCGCCTTGAAACGCCGATCGATTACGACGCGGTCGACGACAAGCCGGTCGACCTCGTATTCCTGCTGCTGGCGCCGGAAGGTGCCGGCGCGGATCATCTGAAGGCGCTGGCGCGCGTTTCGCGCCTGTTGCGCAATCAGGCGACCTGCGAAAAGCTCCGCGCGGCGAAGGATGCCGAGGTGCTTTACGCGCTGCTCACGGAAAAGACCAACGGTCACGGGCAGCAGGCGGCGTAGCGGCTCACGCCGCAGAAATCGGAAATCAGAACCCGGAAATCAGAAAGGCCGGACAGATATGTCCGGCCTTTCCGTTTGACTTCCGATTTCAGGCTTCTGACTTCCGTCAATGCACCGACACCGGCGTGAGTTCGTTCTGCACGGCGGCGCCGTAAGCCGTATCCCAGGCGTCGGTGTAGCCGAGCACGCTGCCGTCGATGGCATGCAGCACATAGAGCTTCACGTTTTCGGGAAGCTGGATGCCCGCAGGCACGATGCCGAGCCGCTTGGCCTCTTCCAGGCCGGTTGGCTTGATGTAGGCAATGCGCGCCGGCTCAAAATTCTCGGCGGCGTCCTCATCCAGGATTTCGTCTCTCTCGGTCATGATCGACCTCCTTCTCGCGCCCTTCCGTTCAGGCTGCGCCTCCATTCTTGATTTCGATCTTGCGCGTGATCGCATTTGGCTTCGGGCGCGCGATTTCGATCGACAACAATCCGTTCTCCAATTCAGCACCGGTCACTTCAATTCCGTCGGCGAGAACAAAGGCCCTCTGGAACTGCCGTGCCGCGATTCCTCGATGTAGAAACGTCCGGTCGCCCGATTCCGTTTGCTTGCCGCGGATGACGAGCTGGTTGTCTTCGACTGTCACACTCAGTTCGTCGCGGGTGAAACCTGCAACCGCGAGCGTGATGCGAAAACGATCCCCGCCGGACTCTTCAATATTATAGGGCGGATAGCCGTCGGTGGCGGCCTTGGCCGTACGTTCCAGCAGCCTCTCCAGATGATCGAAACCCAGGAGAAACGGGCTGTTGAACGGCAAATTCCTGTTCATTTTCAAAGCCCTCCTTCGAGCGGCTTTCCGGCACCCGCCGGGTATTTGATTCCGCGGCCCAAACACAGGCGCCGCCTCACCCATGAAATGTGGGGACTTTCGACCCTCGATCAAGGGGGTTATGGGAGGGGCCAGGTCCCCAAAAGCCCATGAACCAACCCATTGTCCTAGTTGATGACGCGCGTCCGCAAGCCGGGCGAATGTTAGCGTTTCACAATCCCCTGTTCGTGATCCGGACCGATCGGCCCGAGGAAGTGGGTGGAGCGCTGGCTGCGATCGAGCAGGCGCTGGGCCAGGGCAACCATGTCGCCGGATACGCGAGCTACGAACTGGGCTACCTCGTGGAGCCTAGGCTCTCGTCATTGTTACCAGGGGACCGGCGCATTCCACTTCTGTGGTTCGGTGTGTTCGCGGATGTCGAGGCGGTGGATGCGGGTGCGTATCTTCAGAAGCGGCTGCAGGGCCGCGCCTACGCCGGACCGTTGCAGCATGAATGGGACGAAGCGGCCTACGCGGCACGGTTTCGCTGGGTTCACGATTTCATCAGAGCCGGCGATATCTATCAGGCGAATTTGAGCTTCCGGTCGCGCTTTGCCTTCGCCGGCGATGCGCTTGCGCTGTATGCGCGTTTGCGGAAGCGGTCGGCCGCCGAGCATTGCGCCTATATCGATGACGGCGAGCGCCACATCCTGAGCCTTTCGCCGGAACTGTTCTTCGCGATCGATTCCGCGCGCCGCATCACCACCAAGCCGATGAAAGGCACGGCTCCACGCGGCAATGATCCGGTTTCCGATGCGGCGGCCCGTGTTCATCTGCGCGCCAGCGACAAGGAGCGCGCCGAAAATCTGATGATCGTCGATCTCCTGCGCAACGATATCGGCCGCATCGCGCGCGTCGGCACCGTCACGGTCGAGGATCTGTTCGCCATCGAAACCTATCCCACCGTTCACCAGATGGTTTCGACCGTGGCCGCCGAGCTTCCATCGGATGTTTCCGCGTCCCGCATCCTGCGTGCTTTGTTTCCCTGCGGCTCGATCACCGGGGCGCCGAAGATTCGCGCCATGGAAATCATCCGCGAGCTCGAATCCAGCTCGCGCGGCGTCTATTGCGGCGCCATCGGCTATTTCGCGCCGGATGGCTCTGCCAAGTTCAACGTGGCAATCCGGACGCTGACAATCTCCGGCAATCGCGGCGAGCTGGGCATCGGCGGTGCCGTCGTTCAGGACTCGCGCAGCGCATCCGAATATGCCGAGTGTCTGCTCAAGGCGAAGTACTACGAAACCGCGCGTGAGCCGATTGAGCTGATCGAAACGCTGCGCTGGACAGTCGGCGAGGGCTTCCTGCGTCTCGACCGGCATCTCGCACGCATGGGCGCGTCGGCAGACTTCTTCGCGATCCCGTTCGATGAGAAAATCGCGCGTGCCGCGCTAAGCAGTGCCGTTGCGTCATGCGCAAGCGCGATGCGGGTGCGGCTGGCTTTGGCGGAAGACGGATCGTTTGCCGTGCGCGTCGAACCGTTTCAGGAAACCGCAGGCCCGTGGCGCTGCGCGGTTTCGGCGGTCCCGGTCGCCAGCGGCGATCTTCTTCTCCACCACAAGACCAATCGCCGCGAGCTCTTCGAAGCGGAATTGGCCAAGGCATCCGCGCAGGGCTGCGAGGAGGTCGTCTTCCTGAACGAGCGCGGCGAGGTCACGGAAGGAAGCCGCACGAATGTTTTCGCCCGCGTCGACGGAAGCCTGGTGACGCCGGCCCTGTCGTCTGGACTGCTGAACGGGTGCCTGCGACAGGAACTGGTGGAGACGGGGGACTGCGCGGAAGCTATTCTGACCCTCGCCGACCTGAAGCGCGCCGAGGCGGTCTACCTGGGAAATTCCTTGCGAGGGCTGGTTCCGGCCGATTTGAAAGGTACTTGAAATTGCGAATGAGTTGCGACTAGAATGCGCATGCAGATATTCTTTGAGAGCCGTCTGATGTCGTGGTGCCGGATGTCCATTCTGCCGGTGGCCTTGCTCGTGACCGTTGCCGGCTGCGGCAATGAAAGCGGGGCCATTCCCGTGACGCTGAAAGATCATCGTTTCACGCCGGCCGAGATCCATGTGAAGGCCAACGAACCGTCGCTCATCACCCTGAGCAACCAGGATGAAGCCGCCGAGGAATTCGATTCCGCGTCGCTCAAGGTGGAAAAAGTCGTGCCGGGCCACCAGACCGGCAATGTCCGCCTGCGTCCGCTGGCGCCGGGCCGCTATCCCTTCATGGGCGAATATCATGCCGAGACGGCGCAAGGCGTCGTGATCGCGGAATAGTCCGATGCTTGCTGCGTTGGTGATTGTGTTCCGCGAGGTCATCGAGGCCGGACTGATCGTCGGCATCGTTCTGGCCGCCACGCAGGGCGTGTCGCACCGCGGCCGCTGGGTTTCGTACGGTGTGGCCGCTGGTGTTCTCGGCGCCTGTCTGGTCGCGGCGTTCGCGGGCCAGATCGCCAATCTCTTTTCCGGATCCGGTCAGGAAATCTTCAACGCGAGCATTCTGCTCGTCGCGGTGCTGATGCTCACCTGGCACAATGTCTGGATGTCGGGCCACGGACGCGAGATGGCGCGCGAACTGCGCGGCGTCGGTGCGGCCGTCTCGGCGGGCGAGCGCTCGCTGATGGCGCTGGCCGTCGTGGTCGGCGTCGCCGTGCTGCGCGAAGGATCGGAAGTGGTCCTGTTCCTTTACGGCATCGCGAGCCAGGGCGGCACGACGGTCGCCGGAATGCTCATTGGCGGTGCGCTGGGACTTGCAGCCGGTGCGGCACTTTCGGCCCTGATGTATTTCGGCCTTGTCTCGATTCCGCCCGGCAAACTGTTTTCCGTGACATCGGGCCTCATCACCTTGCTGGCGGCCGGCATGGCGGCCCAGGCGATCCTGTTCCTGCAGAACGCGGGCTATCTCAACGTTCTGATGACGACGGTCTGGGACACGTCCTGGCTTCTGCCGGATGGCGGCGAAGGCTGGCGCGCGCTGTTCGGCAAGATGCTGCACACGCTGGTCGGTTACACGGCGGCGCCCGATGGCGCGCAGATCGTCGCCTACCTTGCGACGGTCGCGGCGATTGTCGGCCTGATGCGCTGGGAGCGCGCGCGGCGTCCAGCGGTCGTGCCGAAGACGGCATAGAAAAACGGCGCCGCCGATATCCCGGCGACGCCGCTCTTCTCAGATCATCACCACATTATCCGTGCGGAGGCGGTGGCGGTGGGCCGTAATCGTCCGGACCACCTTC
>DATIYG010000169.1:0-3383 GCA_035517755.1 Rhizomicrobium sp.
CGCTCGAATGGATCGGGCCGGCGACCGATGCCGAAGTGCGCCGCGCCGGCGCCGACGGCAAAGGGATCGTCATCGTGCCGATCGCCTTTGTCTCCGAACATTCCGAAACGCTCGTCGAGCTCGACATCGAATACGCGAAGCTGGCACGCGATACCGGCGAGCCCGATTACATCCGCGTCCCGACGGTCGGCACGCATCCGGCGTTCATCGAAGGATTGGCGAAACTGGTCGTTCGCGCTGTGGAAAGTGGACCTGTCGTCACTTGCGCGACCGGGCGCATCTGCCCCAAACAGTGGCGCGCCTGCGGATACGAAGCGGCCTATGGCTGATCTCAGAACCTACCTGTCCAACTACATCGACTGGATCAAAGCCTTCCACGTGATTGCCGTGATCGCCTGGATGAGCGGGCTGCTCTATCTGCCGCGCCTCTTCGTGTACCACACCGAGACAGTGCCGGGTTCGGCGGAATCCGAGCGGTTCAAGGTGATGGAGCGCAAGCTTTTGCGCGTCATCATGAACCCGGCGTTCGTCGCGGTGTGGATCCTCGGGCCGCTGCTGGCCTGGCTCACCGGCGCCTACGAGGACCACTGGCTGCAGGTAAAATTCGTACTCGTGCTAGGGCTCACGCTTTGCCACCACCTGTTCGGCGTATGGCGCAAGCAATTCGAACGCGACGCCAACACCCACCCCGCCCGCTTCTACCGCATCTGGAACGAGATCCCGGCCGTCCTGATGGCGTTCATTGTCATTCTCGTGATCGTGCAACCCTTCTGAAACCAGCCCTTGATAACACTTTGCACCGGCACCAAATCGCGCTATAAGGCGTTAGTTTCCCAAACCAACCGCGGGTGATCGAGCGCGACAGTCGCGCGCGATACCAACCGGCGAAAGCCGGCGCGGTCGCCAAAAACTCCATCGAAGACGGGCTGGCCGGCGGCTTTGGCATCCGGCCCGGCGCTTCAGGAGCCCATCCCAAGATCCTCACCCATTTCAGGTAACCTCACATGACCATCCAAGAAGGCCTGCAGGCCATGAAGCTCAAGGACTTGAAGTCCAAGTCCCCCACCGACCTGCTGTCTTTTGCCGAAGAGCTTGAAATCGAAAACGCCTCGTCCATGCGCAAGCAGGACATGCTGTTTGCCATCCTCAAGGAACTCGCCGACCGTAATGTCGAAATCACCGGCGAGGGCGTCGTCGAGACACTGACCGACGGCTTCGGCTTCCTCCGCTCGCCCGAATCCAACTACCTGCCGGGGCCGGACGATATCTACGTCAGCCCGTCGCAGATCCGCCGCTTCGGTCTCAGGACCGGCGACACGGTGGAAGGCCCCATCCGCTCACCGAAGGACGGCGAGCGCTACTTCGCCCTTCTCAAGGTGTCCTCGATCAATTTCGAGGACCCGGAGAAGATCAAGCACAAGGTCCATTTCGACAACCTGACGCCGCTCTATCCGACCAAATGGCTGAAGATGGAACTCAACGATCCGACCGTGAAGGACAAGACGGGACGGGTGATCGACATCGTGTCGCCGCAGGGCAAGGGCCAGCGCGCGCTCATCACCGCGCAGCCGCGCACCGGCAAGACGGTGATCATGCAGAACATCGCTCGCGCCATCGAGCAGAACCATCCGGAATGCTTCCTGATCGTGCTCCTGATCGACGAGCGCCCCGAAGAAGTGACCGACATGCAGCGTTCGGTGAAGGGCGAGGTGATTTCCTCGACCTTCGACGAGCCGGCGTCGCGCCACGTCCAGGTTGCCGAAATGGTGATCGAGAAAGCCAAACGCCTCGTCGAGCACAAGCGCGATGTGGTGATCCTGCTTGATTCCATCACGCGGCTTGGCCGCGCCTACAACACGGTCGTCCCCTCATCCGGCAAGGTGCTGACGGGCGGCGTGGACGCCAACGCGTTGCAGCGGCCGAAGCGCTTCTTCGGCGCAGCGCGCAACATCGAGGAAGGCGGATCGCTCACCATCATCTCGACCGCGCTGATCGACACCGGCAGCCGCATGGACGAAGTGATCTTCGAAGAGTTCAAAGGCACCGGCAATTCGGAAATCATCCTGGACCGCAAGGTCGCCGACAAGCGTGTGTTCCCGGCCATCGACATCCTGAAGTCCGGCACCCGCAAGGACGAATTGCTGGTCGACAAGGGCACGCTGTCGAAAATGTATGTGCTGCGTCGCATCCTGGCGCCGATGGGCACGACCGACGCCATCGAATTCCTGCTCGACAAGTTGCGTTCCTCGAAGAACAACGCCGATTTCTTCGATAGCATGAACGCTTAAGCCGCGGGTTGACGGACGCGTTGGGCGGGCTGACACTCGAAGGCACGATATTTAGAGAGTGCCAAACGATGACCGACCACACCGAAGATCGTGCCACCTTCCGTTCGATGACCGAGAGCACGCAAGGCGATTGGGCGAAGATCGTCACCGCCGCCGTTCCATTCAACAGGGCGCTGCCGGATCGCGTGCTGACACATCTGAAGCTGTTGGGCGGTGACTATGGCGGCTTTCCGGTGGATCGCCTCCAGCACTCGCTGCAGTCGGCCACGCTGGCTTATCGCGACGAGATGGACGAGGAATATGTCGTCTGTGCGCTGCTGCACGACATCGGCGACACGCTGGCCTCCATGAACCATGCCGAACTTGGCGCCACCATCCTGAAGCCCTTCATTTCGGAAGAGAACCACTGGATGCTGCAGCATCACGGCATCTTCCAGGGTTACTATTTCTTCCACTATCTCGGGCTCGACCGGAACATGCGCGAGCAGTTCCGCGGCCATCCCTGCTACGAGAAGACGGCAATGTTCTGCGCCCGCCATGACCAGAACGCGTTCGATCCGGCCTACGACACCATGCCGCTGGAAGCGTTCGAGCCCATGGTGCACCGCGTCATGTCGCAGCCCAAGCGCTCGATTTATCTGCGCGCCGACAACACCACGCCGCTCGCCGCCGAATAATTCACGGCGTCAGGATGGTGGCTCCGGTCGTGGCGCGCGAGTGCAGCGCCTCGTGCGCGGCGCGCGCGTCAGCCAGCTTGAACCGCTGATTGATCGCGATCTTCACTGCGCCGCTCCCCAGCACGGCGAACAGATCGTTGGCGGTCTCCTGCAATTCCTGCGGTGTGCGTGTGTAGCTCATCAGCGTCGGCCGCGTCAGATAGAGCGAGCCCTTGGCGGAAAGCACGCCGGGTTCGAATGCCGGCACCGCACCGCTCGAATTGCCGAAGCTGACCATGAAACCGCGCACGGCGAGGCAATCGAGCGAGCCGTTCCACGTATCCTTGCCGATGGAATCGTAGACCACCGGCACGCCCTTGCCGCCGGTGATGTCGCGCACGCGCTGCACCCACTCGTCCTTGCGGATGTTCAGCACATG
>DATIYG010000170.1:0-14549 GCA_035517755.1 Rhizomicrobium sp.
AGTTGCTTCGGAATGATCATCGCCGAAGCCTGTACCTGGTAGCCCTGGTCGAACAGACTTTTCACCGGAATGAAGCCGGTGGTCTTGAAGTCCGAGACCCAGCGCGCGTAGTACTCGGCTTCCAGCGACCAGCCGAGATATTTGAATCCTGCATTGGCATCGAGCATCTGATAGGTCGCGCGATCGACCTGACCGCCGGTGTTGAACGCATTCGGCGAAAACACCAGCGTTCCATCCGACAGACGAATCTGGCTGTTCTCGAACGCATCCACGCCCGGTTGATCCTGCTTGTCCTCGCGGCTGCGCGTGAAGTGGATGCCGAACAAAGTCGCCAGCTCTTCATGGCCCTCAAAGTCGCCGAATCCCATTGCCGGGCCGAACTCGCCCGTGGTCGGCATCCACCACAGGGCAGCCGACATCGTGTTGAATTGCGCATCCAACTCCGACGCCGACACTCCGAGAGCGGACAGATTGTTGGCAATCATAAAGCGGTACTGAAGGTCGTCGGTGATCTTGCCGTCGGCCCAGAAGCCTTGCGAGTAGGATGCGCGGAAAAACTCGTCGGCGATCGTGCGGTTATCCATCTTCAGCCAGAACGGATAGGTCCAGTTCGTGCTGCGCGTCGAAGGCAGCGGCGCGATGCCGGCATAGACATTCAACCAGTCGAAGAAATGGTAGCCGAGTTGGCCGCCGACCACGACCTGCGCGCCTTCTCCCATCGCCGGCTGCTGCGTCCACACCCAGGCGCGATATGTGAAATTTGGATCGAACAGCCAACCGCGAAATCCGAGGTTCACTTTGTTCCATTGGACGTCCTGCCGGAGATCAAGCTTTGTCGTCCGCCCAAAGCTGTCGGTGTAGCTACGGTCAAGTTGGGTTTGATTGAGATAGCGTGCGTAGGCAATGAGCGTGACGTACAGATCGCCGTTCCTTCCGCGCGTCAGCACATAGCCTTTGCCGGGAACGTAAGTTCCCCAATTGCCAAGATCCACGTCTCCTTCATGCCTGGTGGCTGGACGTGTTGCGACAGGCAGTGTCTCGATGGCGTCGTCGTCGGCAACGGTGACTTGCCTGGCGGGCCGCGACGCAGTTGGAGATGAGGTGTTGCGTGCGACATCGGTCGCGCCCGCCTTCTGCTTAACCTCCGCTTCGAGTTTCGCGATGCGCGCATCGTATTGGCGCATCATGCGCATCATGTCGCGCCTCATCGCCTTGAGTTCGTTGATGCGCTGCTGCTCGGTCGTTGGAGCCGCGGTAGCCGACTGCGAGCCCGTGCCAATGGCGAGCGCGGCGGCGGCCGCGAGAAGGGCCGAGCGCCTGACCAACGTGCGCATGGATCGGCTCGCGCGCACGCTCAGATCGCGATCTTCGCGCCGAAGCTGTACTTGACGGAGAACTGGAAGCGGATGTCGTCGCCCGTGGCGCCATTGTTGTCGGTGCGCTTGCCCCAAAGCAGTTCGCCGCCGATCAGAAGATTGTCGGCAGGCGTATAGAGCAGGTTCGCCGAAGCATATTCGCCCTTCTGGAAGGCGTTCGGGTCCTGAAGATTGGTGTTGTCCACCTGCGTGAAGCTGTAGCCGATCGAGCTGGAAAACCGGCTGCTCCAGTAATGATCGTAATACGCCACGACACCGAGCAGCGGCACGGCCTTCGGATGAACGTCGTTCGGGAACGTACCCGTCGGCGCGAGATCGACGCCGCCATCGTTCATGTAGCTTGCGATGCCTTGGCCGTAGACGACTTGGGCGAGCAGCTTGTCCTTCTCCAGAACCGCGACATGGCCGCTGGCGTTTACGCCCCAGCCGATCCGGCTGCCCTTCGGCCGGTCGTCCGGCGTGTTCTTCGAGTCGTACCCGACATAGCGGACGATACCGGCGAGTTGGAAATGGCCCCAGTCGCCGCTCGTGTAGTAGTGCGCGGTGAGGTCCGGCAGCTTTTCGTCGTTCTGAAGATTGGCGCCTAGCTCGGGATCGAGCTCGCGAAGCGTGCCGGCATCGACATCGTTCCCCGGCCGCTCGATCGCGATGGCGAAATGGCTGTTGGCGGTGCGGTAGGGTGTCAGGCGGATCTGGATGTTGCGAAAGAAAACCATTCCGGCCGGCCCCCAATAGTCGATCGTGTTGGGGAACACGTCGCCATCCATGAAGACGCTGTTGGTCTGGCCGACAAGGAGCATGCCCCATTCGCCGTAGACATGACGGATGCGGATTGTCGTTTGTCCGGCATCCACGCCGACACCGAACAGGTCGAACTCGAACTTGAATTTGACGTCGCCCACGTCAGTGTTTGTGGGCAGGTCGCCGGTTACGCCGAACCGGCTTTGCTTGATCGAGAACAGTGCCTGGCCATCGCTGCCGAAGGCGTTTGGATTGTTGCCCGTGGGAATCTTCGATGGACGGAGCGTGTCTTCCCAGTTGGGATCGACGCGGTTGAAATCGTAGATGAAATCCCCTTGCGCGAACCCATAAAGGTTGAAGGTGTATTTGCCGTCGGCTTTTGCCGCCGTTACTCCGGCATCGGCTGCGATGATCGCTGCGGCCGTGCAAAAGCAGCCCAGCACTCGGGTGTACAGCATCCGATTCCCCTTCTTCAGCGATCGCGTCGCTGCCGCTATCCGGCGCGACGCGAACCCAGATCGCCCGGCTCGATGAGCCGAGTGGCTCTTCAGGCGACGGTCATTTGAGAAAAGGATTGGACTTTGGGCAATTGGACTTAGGTCCAACCGGCCCGGAACCAATTGTAACGACTGCTAAATGTGATCCGGCTTCAGGTTCGCTTTCTCCCATGCGCGAACGTGAACGCGCGCGGCATCGAACAGTCGCTCGTAGTTCGACTTTCGGATGGCAAGGCTCGCTTCGGGTGTCAGCTGGGCGAAGACAGGATCCCACAGGTGAAACACGCGCAGCACGGCCGCCTGATCCGGTGGGGCTACGACGTCGGTACCGAACAGGAAGCGATGCGGATACTTGTTGAAGAGATCGGCCGTCCTCTTCTCGATTTCAGGGGAAGAGACGACATACTTGGCAACTTCGTCCCAGGAGATGTCGAAATACAGGTTCTTGAGCGAAGGGTCGTCCAGAAGATCCGTCAGCAGTTCGATGTGATTTTTGTTCCGGACCGGGCCGGAACTCGCCTGTGACCCAACGGGGCGTACCACCCGCCCCAGCCCTGTATGGGCCCATATGATGGTCGTTTCAGGATGACGCCGGATGAGCGCGCGCATCTGCTTCAGATACACGGGCTCGGCGTCCGGCTTGTCGAACGGCGTATCGATGTCGCAGTGGAGCAGCACGACAAGCCCGACCTTGCCGGCGAAATCCAGGATTCGATCAAGCGCAGGGTTGAGCAGGCTTGGCCCGTTGCCGGCAATCTTCGAAGAGACGAACTCCTTGTGCACCGTGAACTCGCCGATGCCTTCGAACACGCCCGGGAAATATTGCAGGACGCGGCGGATGTGATCGACCCCATACATGTCCGCCGGATTGAAACCCGTGATCATGGGATCAAAGCGCTTGCGCTGATCGGGCGTGAGCGCGAGATATTCCTTCGCGATCACCGCATCCGTGAATGAGTAATAGTAGAGCGGCGCGTCGGACTGCAGATAATAGGTGGGCGCGTAATCGCCGGAATTTTCGTAGGCCCAGGTCTGCTGCAGCGGAATTCCGAACAGGGTGGAGCGCCCGACCTTGTCTCCCATGATCGCGAGATAGTCGCGCGCGCTCGGGCCCTTCTGAATGTAGTTCGTCAGATGGAAATGAGAATCATTGAACAGGGTATCGTGAGACGCAGCGGCCTGAACATCGCGCACGGTCAGCAGGCCGATCAACAACACGACGACCTGCAGTCCGCCCCTGAGACGTTGCAGCATGGGATCGACTACTTCTGGGCTTGCCTGGTTCGTGAGCCGGGTGTCACCGCGAACGGATTGGCATTGAGTTCCTTGCCGACCGCGGCGATGGCCAGCTGCGCCTTTACGCTGTTCCCGGCCTTGTCCAGCGGCGGAGAGATCGCCGCGATGCCGAATCTGCCGGGCACCACCGCAATGATGCCGCCGCCGACGCCGCTCTTTGCCGGCAACCCGGTCTTGAACAGCCATTTGCCGGCATCGTCATAAAGGCCCGCGGTCGCCATGACCGACAGCACGCCGGGCACGTTTTCGGACTTCATCACCGTCTTGCCGGTAACGGGATTCTTGCCTCCATTGGCGAGTGTTGCCGCCATGATCGCGAGATCTTTCGCATTCACGTTCACCGCGCACTGTTCGGTGTAGATGCTGGTCGCGCGTGCCGGATTGTCCTTGATGCGCCCATAGGCATACATCAGGCTGGCAATGGCCTGGTTGCGCTGGTTGGTCTCGGATTCCGACTTGTAGACTTCGGCGTTGACGGATAGCGGCCGCCCGGCGAAGTCGCTGTACGTTCTGAGAATGCTGCTCCAGATCGCGTTGCGGTTCTCGCCTTTGACCATACTGGTCGCGGTGATGGCGCCCGGATTGACCAGCGGGTTCATCTCGGCGCCCTTGTATTGCTCGATGGCGACAATGGAATTGAACGCCTGGCCTGTGGCGTCCACGCCGATCGTGTTCTCGACCGCCTCCGGCCCACGCTGATCCATGACCATTGCCAGCGTAAAGACCTTGGAGATCGATTGAATCGACACTTCCGATTTGACGTCGCCCTCGGTGTAGACGCGGCCGTCCGTGGTAACGAGCGCGATGCCGAAAATGTTGGAGTTCACCTTGGCCAGCGCCGGTATGTAATCGGCGTTCTTGCCTTCCTTGACGTTGACGACCTTGTGGTAGGCGGTGTCGAGCGCCGCCTTGATGTCGCCCTCGCTTGGCGCGAAGGCGAACGCACTTCCGAGTTGAAACAAGCTGGCGACGGCTGCGGCGAACAAGAAGCGGGTTTGCGTGCGGAGAGTCATGATTGCCTCCAGGAGACGGGCGCTCGCCCAGCAACGAGCCGCAGCCGGCGCTTTTCCTGCAGTATTTGAGCATGTCATCTGAAGCAATTGGGCCTTAGGCCAGAATTGCGGGCGACTACAGTTCGTTGCCTTCGAGATGATCGATCAGCTCGCCGCCGTCGGAGACACGAAGCGCCAACCCGACGAGCTGCACATGCACCCAACGTCCATCCAGCATCATCGGTACTTTCGAGCCGAAGATCGGCGTCGGCTCGCGCATGACGGGGCTGAAAATGAACTCTCCGTTGCGGCGTTTCACTGCAATCTTGTAGGCCATATACGTCTTGTCCCGCTGCGCGCTGAGGCAGGTGATAACTTTCGGTAACCTGTAGACGGAATTGCGACCGCCGCAATGGGACTTTCGCCTCACGGCTGTTCCCTGGCTGCGTCCGATCGCATGGCGAAGATGGCCATCGCGATTTCGGTGGCAATTCAAATGGGGAATGCAAAAATGCCTGCGTCCATCCACCCGGCTTGGCTACGAGTGGATGGACCCAGGATGCCCAGGGTTGTCTCGGCGTCCGTTGGAGCTAGGGGGCGGGAAGGCTGGACGCCGCTTGAGCTTCGCGAAGGTGCACCTTTGCCTCCGAAGCCTCAATTGGACTTTGGTCCAATCCGCGAAAGCCAGTCGTAGAACTGGGCAGTGAGTGGCCTTGCAGCCGCGCACGCCAACGTGCGCTCGCCTGTGATCGTTCAGCAGACCCTGCGCTGAGCCCGCCGATGTTTGGGCCAAGGTCCAATTGAGCGTTGGAACGAGCCGTTGCCACGCTTGCAGCGAGGGATTCAGGTTGCTGCAATGCGGATTCACACGAGACGAGCAGCCGCATTGGCCGGTTTGTGCGCGGGCCTGTTTGTCTCGGCCCTCTTTTGGCCGCGAGCCAAGGCAGACGACAAGGAGATCGGCGCGAACAGCCAGATCGAGACGCTCGTCGCTCCGGTCGCGCTATTTCCTGATCGTTTGCTTGCCAAGATTCTCATCGCATCGACCTATCCGTTGGAAGTGGCGGAAGCGGCAAATTGGCCGCAGCGGAGTGCGGGATCTCCGAACAAGGCTGAGGACGCGCAGAGCCAGCGGTGGGACCCCAGCATCAGGGACCTCGCCACCATTCCGCGTCTGATCGTGATGATGAACGATCATCTCGATTGGACTCAGACTTTGGGCGACTCATTCCTCTCCGATCCCGCCGCTGTCTTGAATGAAGTTCAGGCATTGCGTGCCAGGGCAGTGCGCGACGGACTTCTCCGTACAAATGAAATTCAGAAGGTCGTCACGACGACGAACGGAATCGAGATCCGGCCAGTCAGCTTCAGGGTTGTTCGCCTGCCAACCTACGATCCGTTGTTGCTTCACAGTTCATCGAAAACATCGCCACCTCCCCAACGGTCCTGGACGTTGCCGCCCGGATTCTCCCATGTTGGAAAGATTGCCTTTCTTCCTGCCGTAGCCGTTCCGGCGACGGTTTGGGACGCGACGATCGAATGGAACGAAGGCCAGATCACCGTGACTCGCAATCTGAGGCCGGGCAATCGCGGAAATCCAGTGCATCCGGCCGATAGGGTCGCGTGGCAGCATGACCCGGAGCACCGTCGCGGCGTGAACTACAGCACCCCGGAACTGCGGGCCCGCTATGGCGGGAAAGCCGCGCCCGGTTCCGAGAGCCGGCGCGCGTTTCGCGGATTGCAGGAACCGGCGGACGGACAAGATGGTCTGCGCGATGCCGGTTTCTTCTTCCGCAAGCACGGTGGCGCGCTCGACGGCGTAGGAGACGCCTCACAGATCGACGCGTTCAGCCGCCGCGGCCATCAATCGCTTTCGCCCGCGAACGCGTCTTCCAAGCCGAAACGGCAGGACGTGGTTCAGCCATGAAGTTGAAGTACGTTCTCGGAGCGGCGGGGCTGCTCCTTCTTTCGCTGTGCATCGGAGTGGCGATCGCGTACTGGCAACACAGCACCGGCGCCGAGTTCGCGTCCCCGAAAGAGGCTGTCGATCAGCTCGTCACGTCCCTGCGGTCGGACGATGTTGACACGCTGCACGTGATCCTCGGACCGGACTCGGATATCGTAATCCATTCCGGCGACCCCGTAGCGGACCGTTACGCCAGGCGTCGATTCATAGCGGCGTATGACGCGCGCGAACAGCTCAAGCAGATCGACTCCTCGCATGTGCTGCTGCTGGTCGGGAAGGACAATTTCCGTTTTCCGATTCCCCTCGTGAAGAACGCGAACGGCCGCTGGTTCTTCGACACCTTGGCCGGTCGAGACGAAGTCCGCGCACGCCGCGTCGGACGCAACGAACTCTACACAATTCAGGCATGCAAGGCTTACGTCGATGCACAACGCGAATACGCGTCCATCGATCGCGGCGACGGTGTTCTCGATTACGCCCAGCATTTCTTCAGCACGGCCGGCACGCGAGATGGCCTTTATTGGCCGGTCAAACCGGGCGAACCACCGAGTCCGCTCGGACGGCTGGCTGCGGACGCCGAAGCGCGTGGCTATATGCTCGGTCCGCACCCGAAACCGCATCCGTTCAATGGCTATTACTTTCGCATCCTGAAAGCACAAGGCTGGTCGGCCAGGGGAGGCGCGTACAACTACGTCGCATATGGCAAGATGATCGGCGGATTTGCGCTGATTGCGTATCCCGCCAGATATCGCGTTTCCGGCATCATGACGTTCATCGTCAATCGCGACGGCGTTGTCTATCAGCGAGATCTCGGCCCGCATACCGACGTGGTCGCTGAAAAGATTACCGAGTTCGATCCCGGTCCCGGTTGGACAAGGGCATAGCCGACGACATCAGTAGCGGACGAGTTCCGCGAGCAGCAAGCTGCTGGCCAAAAGCATCATGAATACCAGCGCGTCTGAATTTCGTCGAAAGCGCAAGAAGCGCCTCCATCCCATAGGCGCGATCAGGTTCGACTATGTGATTGGCTGCGGGAATTGGACCTAGGTCTATCCAATTCCTTTCACTTTTAAGAAAATGCAGGAAATCGTGGGACTAAAGGACAATTGGCGGGAAGTTAAGCACTCAGTTGTATGGGTGGTGTCGGGAAAAAGCCGAACCGCGGCTCTTTCCCGCTGCTTTGGTGACACAAGGAACGAAGCCGCAAATGCGACCGGATCCTTAATCCGGCTCCGCTCAGGAAGGGAAAAATCAAGGAACGGCGATCACTCTTTCAAATGATATCCATGTCGTCAAAGCGGCGGTAAACCCCCGGCACATACACTTGTGATTGTCTGCAATCTGAGGTCGAGCCAATTGTGGAGGTGCCACGGTGACAAGAAAAACTCGGTCGAAGGGTGCGGTCTACCGGGAGATGAGGCCCATCTGGAGCGGATAGTGCAATGGAACTGGCGCCGCAAACAGATTCGCTTTACCGGCCTCTCGCGCAACCGAAGGAGCAACCAGCGCGCAAGGAGAACCGCCCGCGCCTGACGGAGGTCGCGTGGGATCATATCCTCACGGTCGCCGCCACGGTGGCGATTTTCGTCGCGGCGATTCTCACGTTCGATTTGCTGGCATCGGTATACTGGTGGCAGCGCTCCATGCCCGTTGCCATGTACGTGATTCCAACGATCGAATGGCTCTTGCTCGCAGCCATCCTTGTTCAGGAGCGGCGCCGCAGTCGCCTGAAATCACTTTTGTCCGACAGCGAGGTTCGCATTGAGCTTGCCTCGGGTGCAGCCGATCTGGGCCTTTGGCGCTGGGACGCAAAGACGGACAAATTCTGGGCAACGAAGCACGGTCAGGAATTGCTGGGCCTCTCGCCACAGGCCAGCTACGACGCCAACGCGATCATCGCGATCGTGCATCCGGAGGATCGCGCTATGGTCGAGGATGCTGCGAAACAGGCGTTGGCGACGAACTCCTCTGTGGAGGTCGAGTTCCGCGTCTGCCTGCCCGGCGAGCAGGTCCATTGGCTGCACGGCCGGGGCGTCTGCCATTCAAGGGACGGGGTCTCTCAGATGATGGGCACCATCATGGACATTACAGAGCGCCGCAAGATGCAGGAGGAAGCGCAGCATCATCAGCAATCGATCGCCCATCTCGCCCGCGTCGGCATCGTTGGCGAACTGTCGGCCGCGCTCGCGCATGAGCTTAATCAGCCGCTCACCGCCATCATGAGCAACGCGCAGGCCGCCCAGCGCATGCTGGGCAAGACGCCGCTGGACGTGGAAGAGGTGTCAGGCGCGATTGCTGACATCATCGAAGACGATATGCGCGCCGGCGATGTTATCCATCACCTGCGCAGCCTCCTGAAAGACAATCAGAGCTCGCTTGGGTTATGCGACCTGAATTCCCTCGTGCACGAATCGCTCAGCCTCACACGCAGCGACCTGATTTCCCGGCACATCTCGGTAACCCGCGAATTGTGCGCGCAACCGCTCCCGGTGGTCGGCGATGATGTTCAGCTTCAGCAGGTGGTGCTCAATCTGATCCTCAATGCCGCTGAGGCGATCGCGGCGCAGAAGGACCGCAAGGGACAGCTGACGGTCTCGACCGGCGTGTCGGGATCGTTCGCCCATCTGAAGGTGTCCGACAACGGCACGGGCATACCGCCCAACATTCTGGACAAGCTGTTCGATCCCTTCTTCACGACGAAGCAGAGCGGAATGGGCCTCGGCCTGGCCATTTGCCAGGCCATCGTCACGCGCCATGCCGGGAGAATCTGGGCGACCAACAATGATGATTTCGGGGCGACATTCCATGTCTCGCTCCCGCTCGCCCAGGCAGGCGCGTCATGAACCTTCGGCCGGCCGTTACTCCGTCTCCCGAGCCGCCGCAGCCATGCGTCTATGTCGTCGACGACGACCGCTCGGTGCTCAAAGGCTTGTCGCGGCTACTGAGCTCGGCGGGGTACAATGTGAAGGCGTTTGATTCGCCGGAGGAATTCTTGCGGCAGCACGATCCGGAAGTGCCTGGCTGCGTGCTGCTTGACATCGGAATGAGCGAGCTTGACGGGCTGTCGCTGCAGGCACGCCTCTCCGACGACGAAAGCCGTCGTGCCGTGATCTTTATCACCGCGCGCGACGACGCTCAGACCGGCGTCCACGCAATGAAGGCGGGTGCCCTCGACTATCTGACCAAGCCGGTGCAGGACGCGACACTGTTGGCATCCGTTGCCAAGGCGATCGACTTCGATCAGCGCTCGCGACGCCATCATGCAGAGCTGGTGGAGCTGCAGAAGATGTTCCGTCAATTGACGGCACGCGAGGTTGAAGTTCTGAGGCATGTGATCCGGGGGCGCCTCAACAAGCAGATTGCCTACGATCTCGGCATCGTGGAGAAGACGGTTAAAGTGCATCGTGCGCGGCTGATGGAAAAGCTGCACGTACGTTCGGTCGCGGAACTGGTGCGTCTTGGCGAGCGCCTGGGAATCGGCGCGAACGGCGGCGGCAATGCCTGAACTTCATGCACCCGTTCGCCAGATTTCTCCGAAGGACATCGCAGGCAAGCCGGCCGAGCCGGTATCCGTTGCAATCGTCGACGACGATTCCTCAATACGCAATGCGGTCAGCCGATTTCTGAAGAGTTGGGACCTGCGCGTGAATGCCTATTCCAGTTGCGTGGAATTCATGCACGCGCTCGCGGAAAAACGGCCGGACTGCCTCCTGCTCGATCTTCATATGCCGGAGTTCGACGGCATCGCGGTGATGAACCATCTCAACTATATGAAGATCGCATTGCCGGTGATTATCATCTCGGCCGAGGAGGAGACGAAATTCCGCGATGTCTGCCACAGCCTCGGGGCCGTTCGTTATCTGAGAAAACCTGTGAACGGCGCCGAGCTGTTGAGCGCGATCGAAGACGCCGTCGCCGGCGCCGGCCGCGCGTGAACCTGAGCTGGATCCATCCTCGATCGCCCCTCGATCCCGCGCGCAGCAAGATTAGCCGACCTTCCAGTCCTCAAGGCATCACTGATGACCGAAGCGGGCAGCGCTTTCACAGCGAAAACTGCATATTGAGCCCTGCAAAAATCTGCCACTGTGGCGTGCCGGGCCCGTCATGCCATACCGAATATTGCGGCTCTATGTAGGCATTCAGCGAATTGCCGCCATCGAGCAGGAACACGCGCCCGATGCCAAGCCCCAGCGGAATGAAGGATCCGCTTTGCTCGAGATCGAAGGTCCAGGTCGCGCTCGACCGCAAATAGAATTGCTGTGGGAGATTGACGTTTACCAGCGGCTGAAAGGTCAAAAGGTTCGCAGGCACGCCCGTGTTCGTATCACCGATAGAATGCTCATAGGTCAGAAAGCCTCCCACGATTCCCCATGATTGCGGAGCGACCGCCACACCTGCCGCGCCCATCTGCCAGGCGCCCTGACCGTGGATCCTGTCGCCGGTGGGAAGAACGAGGACAGGACCCGCGGCGAACAGCACATGATCCGGCCCCTTGAACGGAGTGACGTTCAACAGCGTGATGTCGCCGAGCCCCGTGTCGCTTCCAGTGGGGAACGTCGGCGCCGTCGCAATCGGCATGGTGAAGCGAAACAGCTGTCCGGAGTCGCCGAGTTTCCAGGGCACGACGCCACGGAACAGAAACTGGTTGGCATCGCGTCCCGAGAGCCCATAAAGCGACGGATCGTAATAGTCCTGAAAGTTGATCGTGATTTTCGGAGTCAGCGGATTGTTGGCTTCGTTGAGCTTGTCCTGCTCTTGCGCCGTTGCAGGCGCGGTCCAGCTGCACAGCGCTGCGGCCAGTGCTGCTCCCAGGGACTCGCGAACCCGGTCTTTGCGGAGTGCTTTGGATCTGATGCGCAGTGTCATGTGGTCACCTTCTTTGTTCCACCGTGATCTCGGTCTCGCGCGCTGCCTTGATCGCAATTCCGTCTGCGACGTGAATCGCCTATCGAACAGGCTGCGCGGCTGGAAATTTCCAGGAGCCGTCGAGGATTTCTGCGCGAGGCCGGTATAGACGCACGGTGTAGTTCCAGCCCGGCATGATTGGCAGGCAATTGGCGGTTTTGCCGCCGCAACCGCCGAACTGGACGCTCACGCCGCCATCCGCATCCTTCTTCGCCGTGATGTTGTTGAGCGAGTAAGCGTTCGCCGAATTCGGCTCCAGATAGCCCTTGGCGTTGTAAACGGTGATCGACCAGAAACCGTCCACCGGAACATCCTTCACGGTGAGCCGATGAACCGTCTCGCCGTCGTTGCGGCTCGGCACAATGGTCAGATAGATCGCGTCTTTTTCCGTGTTGCCGCCCCAGAGCCCGGCGATGCCAATGAGATGGCGGACGGGATCGACCTCGCCGCGCGCGCCGAACATCTTTTTGGAATCGGGCACCGTCTCGCCGAGAACCAGCAGGGCCTCACGCACCTTCTTCTGGCTTTCGGGTTCCCAGTTGGGGACCTCGAAGCGGCCCGCGTCTTTCTGCTCGATCCGGATGGCGTCCTGCAGCGCGTGAACCTTCGCGATGTCGTCCTTGCTCGCGGGATCGACGAGGATGCGCACCGCAACCATGATGTAGCGCGTGCCCACCGCATCTTTGTCGAACGTATGGCGGCCCGCGCCATAAGCGACCTTCACATTGTACTCGTCCTCGTCCAGCACCTGCATCGACAGGAAACGTGTGCCCGGGTCCGGCAATGTGACTGTGGCGGGGCCGGCGTCGAGATCGAGAATGGCGATGGAATAAAGCGTGTCGCGGTTGATGCGGGGGACAACCTGCTTGTCGAGGCTCTGTAATTCGCGCGCGTGAAAGAATTTTCCGAAACCGCCCTGCTTCACGATGCCGTCGAAAGCCTTGTCGGATTCCGCGCGCATGAAATTGTCGGCCGTGACCGGCACGGACAGTTTGTTCGATGGATTGGCTTGCACCGCGTCTGACATGATGAAGTTCCTTTTTTCGTCAGTCGATCTTCTCGATGTCCGGCAGAACCCAGGTCTTGTCGAACAGTGGCTTCTCCGGTCCATAAAAGCGGAACAGCACTTCGAACTGTCCATCCAAGCTCGTCGGAACCCAGTTCGACTCCTTGCCTGGCGGCGCCTTCGGACCGAAATACACATCGACCGAGCCGTCAGCGTTCTCCAGAATTCCCGGCGTGGTGGAGGCGCAGCTGGAACGCGGCCGGTTGCGGATCAGAGCGTGGGTGCCACGGTCGTAAGCGGTCGCGGACCAGTACTGCCGCACCGGCGGATCCTTTGGCACGTTGAGCCGATACGTCCTGGCACCGTCAAAGGCGGCGTCAGCCTTGTCGCGGATCGTCATCAGATAGAAGGAGCCCGTGCTGCTGTGCTTGGGGCTGAAGAACGCCATGGAATAGGTGATGCCGCGATCGTCCAGAGGATAGGTCTCCGGATCGGCAAAAAAGGTTTGCAGGCCGGTGAGAAGATCGCGTGATGCCGGCAGCGTCCACCGCGCGGACGGATGGAAGGGCTGGTCGAACAGGCTCTCATACTTCATGTCGAGCCACGCCCGCGCTTCCTGCGCGGTGCTCTCCAATATCGCGCGGGTTTCCGGATCGGGATCGAATGTGCCGCCTCGGCGGATGCCGATGGATTTCAGCGTGTCGATCATCGCCTTGTCGCGGACGAGCCACGGTTCGGCCTGCACGAAGCGGTCCAGCGACTCGAAGAAGCGAGCGTCGTAGGGGATGGTGGCATCGAACACGACATCGATCGCATCGACGAATGTCGTCTCGTGCCTAGCTACCTGCGCGAGGGGATAAAGCCGGATGCGCCTGCCATAAGCGACGGCGGCGGCGATGTCGCCGGCGCTTCCCGTCTTCAGGATCGAACGCAACAACGCAAAACCGCGCGTCGTGTCCGACTGGAGCGGGATGCAGCCATCCGGCGCCTTGCCTGTGTAGCCGGGTGGAAGGATCAGATATTTGGCGCCGTTGCCCTTGTCGGTGCCCGCCGGTCCCACATCCTCCAGCGCGCACTGCCAACTGTCCATGATCGTGCCGACGATCGTTCCATCATCGGCCGGCGGAATCTCCAGCACGACCGGTCCGTCCTTCGTGTTGAAGAACGGCATCAGATAAATCGAATCCGGGTTCGGCGTGAGTGTCTGGTTCTTCCAGTCGGGCAGCCCGGACCAGTAGACGATCTGGTTCCAGCCGCCCTTGGTCTCGCGAGCCATCGCCTGGAACATCAGATCGAAATTGACGGCGGGCATCGCCCAGACGACAGCTTCGAATGCACGCCGTTCAATGACGCGGCGCGCCAGCGCTTTGGCAGGGAGTGGGGGGCCCCTTTGGGAAGACGTATCGGCATTGCGGGCTGGCGTCGACGCGGTCGAAGCCATCGCGACTCCCCCGGACCTCAAAGCTAAAGTTATTTGAAATGACGGGGATAGAACGCTTGGACCAAAGGCCAATGTTGCCCCGGCGCTTCATGCAAAGAGGCTCCGGTTCCTGGTCCCGGCGCATGCCTGCCGCGGCAATCGTCGACGACGATTCTTCTATTCGCAACGCGGTCAGCAGGTTTCTGAAGAGCTGGGATCTGCGCGTGAATGCGTATTCCAGTTGCGTGGAATTCATGCACGCGCTCGCGGAAAAACGGCCGGACTGCCTCCTGCTCGATCTTCATATGCCGGAGTTCGACGGCATCGCGGTGATGAACCATCTCAACTAT
>DATIYG010000171.1:0-8382 GCA_035517755.1 Rhizomicrobium sp.
GGATCCATCATGAAATCGCCGCGGCCTTCGTAGCCCATCGCCGTGACGAGCGAGGCCATCAGCAGCAGCGAATCCATCGCGTCCGGATCCCAGCGCTGGACCAGCCGGTCGAGCGCGTGGCCAAAGCCTTCCGCCCAGATCGTATCGGAATTGTGCACGAAGAACGGCTCACCCGCGAAATTGGAAAGCGCGCGCATGATGCCGCCGCCGGTGCCGAGGATCGTGCCGGTTTCGTCCGAAATGCGGATTTCGACGTCCTTGCGCTGCGCGAGATGCTTGCGCAGCTTTTCCGCCTGATAGTGCACGTTGACGACGATCATGGTCACGCCCGCTGCGACCAACCGGTCGATGGCATGGTCGATCAGGGCTCGCCCCCGGACTTTCACCAGCGGCTTGGGAATGTCGTTGGTGAGCGGCCGCATGCGGGTGCCGAGGCCGGCAGCCAGGATCATCGCTTTGGTCGGCTTGCTCACGCTTTCCCTGCCGCGAAATTGGTTCGGGACCGAGCCGGAATGTGCGTGTCGTACCATGCTTTCAGGGACCGAAGCGCGGGATGTTGGAGATCCCGTTCGAGATATCCCCAGACACGCGGAATGTAGCCGAGGTAGCGCGGCTTGCCGTCGCGCGTGTTGAGACGCGAGAAGATGCCGACGATCTTCGCATTGCGCTGGGCCGCCATGATCGCCATTTCCATCCGCAGCGCGTCTTCGTCGACAGGTTGTCCCGATTGCCGGGCCTGTTGAAGGTAGCGTTGCGTCATGGCTTCCGCGAGGTCCGGCGAAACGTCGCGTCGCGCATCCTCGAGCAGCGACACAAGATCGTAGCTCCTGGCGCCGGCGACCGCATCCTGGAAGTCGATCATACCCGCCCGCGCCACGCCTTCGCGCTGCGGCAGCCACAGGAGGTTCTGCGCATGGTAGTCGCGGTGAACGAAGACCGGGGAGGACGAGCGCAACGACCGCAGCGCGTCGCGCCAAAGCAAACGGTGTTCCTCGCGTTCGTCCTCGGTGGCGGCACGGCCGAGCGCCAGCGGCAGGAACCATTCGGTCATCAGATCGGTCTCGGCGATGAGCGCCGTTTCGTCATAGGCATAAAGGGGTTTGCTGCCGTTGAGCGTCGCGGGTGCCGCCTGTGCATGCAGGCGCGCCAAGGCGTCGACCGCTGCTCCGTACAGCATGCTCTCGTCGTGGCCTGCACCGTTCATGACATCGGCGTAGAGATTGTCGCCGAGATCCTCGAGCAGGACGAATCCGTTGGGCACATCCGCGGCGTAGATTTCCGGCGCGCTCAAGCCGTTCGCCCTCAGGAAGTTCGCCGCAGCAATGAAGCGGCCGCAATCGGCGCCGGCAAGCCGCGCAATGGCGTTGTAGCCCAGCGCACGTCTCTCATCGGGCGTTGCTGTGGGCGGACATTGCGGTGCCTCGGCATTCTGCGGCTGGTCCATCACCATGGCGCGGCGGCCATTGCGCGCTGCGCGGACATAGCGGCGCGTCGAGGCATCGCCGGGAAGCGGTGTGAGCGTCGCGTCGCCCCATCCGGCGCGCGACAGGAACCCCCGCATGGCGTCTTCACGGTCCGGCATCAGATGGGGCCTTCGAACATGTGGGCCCATCGCTCCGGGCCGCTGACGATCGCGCGGCGCGAAGTGTCGCCGCTGGTTTCGAGGCGAAGATGGAGTGCATCGGCAGGCAATCGCGCGCCCGCCTTTTGCGGCCACTCGATCATGGCTGCGCCACTCGCGAGCGCATCGTCCAGCCCAAGCTGATCGAGTTCGGACTCGTCCTCGATGCGATAGAGATCGAGGTGATCGACCGGAAGTTTCGCCGTCTCATAATGCTGGACCAGCGTGAAGGTGGGACTCGGCACGCTTTCGGTGACGCCGAGCGCGCGCAGGATGGCGCGCGCCAGCACGGTCTTGCCGGCGCCCAGCTCGCCTTCCAGCGCGATCGTGTCGCCGGTCGCCAAACCCGACGCGATTCTTGCTCCCAGCCTTTCGGTCGCGGCCTCGTCGGCCAGCGCGATTTCCCGCACGAAACCCTCGTAATTATCCTTCATTGGCAGAGCCTTAACCCGCCACAACGCGACCCCAAAGGCAAGCCTGTCCGGGTTGATTCCGCATGACCCCTCCGCCTATTTAGCGCATCCGGCGAGGCCGGCGCGTGGCCATCGGGAGATTTTTCTTGGAGCGGATTGTCATTATCGGGGCTGGCCAGGCCGGTGCCCAGGCCGTGGCGACGCTGCGATCCGAGGGCTTCGAGGGGCGGCTCGCCATGGTGGGCGACGAGCCGTTCCTGCCGTATCAGCGTCCTCCGCTGTCGAAGGCTTATCTCTCGGGCGCCATGGAGCGCGAGCGTCTGTGCCTGAAGCCGCAGGCTTTCTACACCGAAGCGCATTGCGAGCTGGTTCTCGGCGCCACCGCAACGTCAATTGATCGGACGGCCAAGGCCGTGATGCTCAGCGACGGCCGATCTCTGCCTTATGACAAGCTTTTGCTCGCCACCGGCACGCGCGTGCGCCGCATACAAGTGCCGGGCGCGGACCTTCCGGGCATCTGCTACCTGCGCGGTATTGCCGATGTTGATCTGATGCGGCCGATGTTCGCGCCGGGACGCAAACTGGCGGTCGTCGGCGGCGGCTATATCGGGCTCGAAGTGGCGGCCGTGGCGCGCAAGCTGGGCATGGATGTGACCGTTTTCGAAGCCCTCGACCGCGTGATGGCGCGCGCTGTGTCGCTTCCGATCTCGAATTTCTACGATCGCGTCCACCGCGAGGCCGGCGTCGACATTCGCTTGAACACGCCGGTCGAGGCGTTCGAAGGCGTTTCACGCCTGGAAGGGATTCGTGCGGCGGGCAAATCATTCGCAGCGGACGTCGCCGTCGTCGGCATTGGCGTTCTGCCCAATTCCGGATTGGCCGAGGCCTGCGGACTCGTTTGCTACGACGGCGTCGTCGTGGACGGGCATTGCACCACCAGCGATCCGGCGATCTTCGCGGCCGGCGACTGCACGCAGCACAAGAGCCGCGACGGACGCTCGGTCCGCCTCGAATGTGTGCAGAACGCGATCGATCAGGCCAAGCACGCCGCGCTTGCCATGGTGGGCAAGCCGGCGCCCTATCGCGAAGTGCCGTGGTTCTGGTCCGACCAGTACGACCTCAAGCTTCAGATTGCCGGGCTTGCCTGGGCGGGAGACACGCTGGTTCTGCGTGGCGATCCGGCATCGCGCAAGTTCGCCGTGTTCCATCTCCGCGGCGGCAAGGTTGCGGCCGTCGAAGCCGTAAATGCCGCACCCGAATACCTTGTCGGCCGCAAGCTGATCGCCGAAGGCACGCCCATCTCCGCCGAGCGGCTTGCAGATACGGCCATTCCCATGAAAAACATCGTCTGACAGCCATTCGAGAACCAGATGCCCAAGATCAAGTACATCGAGCACAGCGGCAAGGAGCACGAAGCCGAGGTGCCAGCCGGGTGGTCCGTGATGGAAGGGGCGGTGAAGAACCTCATCCCCGGCATCGATGCCGATTGCGGCGGCGCCTGCGCCTGCGCGACGTGCCATGTCTATGTCGATCCCGCATGGCAGGCGAAGATTCCGCCGAAATCCGACATGGAAGAAACCATGCTCGATTTCGCGCAGGAGCTTCAGCCTAACAGCCGTCTGTCCTGCCAGATCAAGGTGGGGCCCGAGCTCGAAGGCCTGGTCGTGCGCATGCCGAAGAGCCAGCACTGATGCCCGTTGCTCGCTTGCCGCGGCGCAATCGTCGCAGGGCGCGCGACAACCGAGCTCTCGTCGAAGAGATGAGCGATCCCGCCATCACGAATATTGAGCAGCTGAAAATCTACGGCGAGCGCAACACCGGAACGAACTTCCTCAAGGAATTGTGTCGCAAGAATTTTGCAAAGCCGGTGCTGTCGCAGTCGTACTCCAACTGCGACGAAGAGATCGACCAGCTGCTGAACGACTATCCGGGCGACAAGAGGCTCATGCGGACGATCATCACGAACAGATTGTACGATCTTGAGTCCCAAAGGCGCATGAGCGAGCTGCTTGGCTGGAAACACATGCGTCCGCCGGTTGATTTTCTGAAATCGGAGCCGGAACTGGCGGCCAGGACGCTTTTTATCGTCATCGTGAAGCATCCGGTGTTCTGGGCTCTGTCTTTTCACAAGCGCCCATACCACGACTATTTTTACGCCAACACGCGACGCATGGAGTTTTCCGATTTCATCCGGCACATGTTCATCCCGACGGGCCGGGATAATGTCGAGGCTCTCTACTATACATCCATCGTCGACCTCTACGCGGACAAGGTGGACGGCTATCGCGAATTGGCTGAGCTTGGCGTTTCTTTCGAGCTCGTGCGTTATGAGGATTTGCTCCTGGATGCTCCAGGTTTCGTTGACCGAATTGCGCGCCGGTACGGCATTCGGTTGCGAAAGCCCGAGATATACATTCCCGATGAAAGCACGAAGAGGGACGAACGGCAGCTGTCGGATTTCCAGGCGCAATACGACGTGGAGAATGTCAGAAGTTTTGTCTCACCCGAGGATTTCGCCTTTATTCTTTCGCGCTTCGGCCGGGACCGCCTCAGCTGGCTGGGATATCCAGCAGACTAGTCGCGAAATGCATCGTCGGGGATCTACATTGCGTCGGCGCTTTCGCGGCCGAGAATGCGCTTCAGGAATGACGACATTCCGTGCCGCTTCGTCTTGCGATCGATGTCCGCCTGACTGCGAACCCAGGCGATCTGGACCACGCGGCGCTCGCCGACGAACGGCGTGTGTCCGTGCCAGGAGTGATCGGCGCGGCGGAACGCGACGAACGAACCCATCTCGGGGCTCACTTCCGTGACGTAGTCGCTGAAATCGCGATTGTTGCGCAGGACGCGAAAGCGCCCGTCCGGCGACAGCCAACCCTCGTTCATGTAGATGAGCAAGGTTGCGATCTTGCTCTCGGAGTCGCAATGGATGTTGCCTTCATGGGCGGCCGACAATTTGCGGATCGTGATGAGCTTCGGGTAAGGCCGCAGATCGACGCCAAGCGTATCCGATACGGCCGCCGAAAACTCCGGCCCTTCGATCTCCGCGATGAGTTTGGCGAACGCGCCTTCCGATTTCATCTGCGAGAGAGGATGGAAGCCCGTGAGCTTGATGTCCGGGAAGCTTTCGCGGAGCGCGGGAATCCATTCGCCGCGCAAGGCGCCCTTGCCGAGAAGATAATCGTAAGGCGTGTGATGCACATCCGCGGCGCGGATGGCGTCGTAGTCGAGAATGCTGCCGTCGGGCATCTCAGGTTTCCCGCAAGATTGCTGGCGTTATAGGCTTGGCCGTGCGCAATCTCAAATGCGCTCAGGCCGCATGCGTCCGTTCGCTGGAGGCACGGCGCGGCAAATGACAGCGCACCAGCGTGCCGCGGCCTTCTTCGCTGTCGATCTCGACCCATCCGCCATGCAGTTCGACAAAGCGGTTGACCAGCGCCAGCCCAAGCCCGGCGCCTCGCTTGTCGCCACGGCCCTTGGCGATGAAACGCTCGAATACGCTGGCTTTCACATCCGATGGAATGCCCGGCCCGCTGTCGGAAACGGCGATCTGGATATCCTCCCCCACAAGCGCCGCGCTCAGCACGATGGCGCCGTCGCGCGGCGTGTGCTTCAGCGCATTCGACAGGAGATTGAACACGATCTGCTGGATGCGCCGCGGATCGAGCACGACATGGCCGATCGTCTCGGAGCAATCGAGGCTGAAGGAAATGCCGAGGCTCTCGGCATGCTGGCGCAAAGGTTCGGCGGCGCGCACCAGGAGATCGCACAGATCGACGCTGGCCAGCTCGAGCTGCATGGCGCCGGAATCGATCAGGGCCAGATCGAGTGTGTCGCTGGTGATCTTCGCGAGCTGGTCGGAGGCCTGGAGCATGTGCTCGACATATTCCGACTGCTTGGCGTTCAGCGCACCGGCATGGCCCGAAGCGAGCATCTCGGCGAAGCCGTGCACGGCATTCAGCGGATCGCGGAACAGGCGCGAGGCATGGCGCACGAATTCCGACTTCAACCGGTCGGCTGCCTTGAGGGCTTCGTTGCGCTCGTGCAGTGCGCCTTCGATGCGGTAGCGATCGGTGACATCGGTGAACGTGACAAGGATGGCGCCGTCCGGCAGCGGGGCGAGCGACACGGCGATGATCGTGCGGTCGAAACGCTCGATCTCGCCCCAATCGCGACGCTTTTCCGAACCTGACGAAACACTGGCGACGAGCTTCTGCCAGGCCGCTTCCTCGCCATACCGCCGGACGCAGGCCTGCGCGATCTTCTGGACGTGCGGCGCATCGTCGAGTTCGGAGGGCTCGAGCTGCCAAAGCCGCGCGAACGCGGCGTTGTGAAGGCGCAGCCGGCCATCCGGACCGAACACGGCAACGCCTTCGCTCAGCGTATCGAGGGTGGCGCGCTGGACCTTGATCAGCGTGTTGAAGCTGCTTTCGAGCGCAAGCTTCTCGGTCACATCCTCGTAGAGATGCGTGAGGCCGCCGAGCGGATGGGGCTGCGCCACGACGCGCAGCGTCTTGCCGCCCGGAAGGTGCCAGAGATCTTCGGGCGGATGGGCGTTCGGCTGGTCGTAGAGAGAGAGCCGTTCCCGCTTCCAGGTCTGATAATCGCGCTGCTCCGGCAGCCGGCGCATTTCGCGCAGGCGATCGAGGACCTCGCCATGCAGCGGCCTGCTGTCCAGCCAGTCTTCCGGCAGGCGCCAGAGTTTCTCGAAGGCGCGATTGTAGAAGGAAAGGCGCTGGTCGGGACCGAAGATCGCGACAGCCGTCGCCAGCTTGTCGAGCGTGTCGGCATGGGCGTCGAGGTGCTGCTGCAGCTTGGCCTCGGCGTTCATCACGTCGGTGACGTCGATGGCCGTGCCCAGGATCGTGCCATCGCGCAGCGGCGTATCTGTCAGCGACAGGGCGCGGCGCTGGCTGCCGATCACTGCGAAGCGCCGGGCTTCGACGGCGTTGCCTTCGGAGCGGGCAGCACTGGCCAGGTCGCGCTCGGACTTCTCGAGCGCCGTCTGCGATGCAATCACCTCGGCTTCGTCGACCGCGCCGACGGCGTTGGCATAGGCGCGATTGACCCACGTTAGCGACAGCGCGCGATCGCGCAGCCAGACCGGAAGCGGCAGAGCGTCGA
Source organism: Rhizomicrobium sp. (assembly GCA_035517755.1). Taxonomy (GTDB): domain Bacteria; phylum Pseudomonadota; class Alphaproteobacteria; order Micropepsales; family Micropepsaceae; genus Rhizomicrobium. Next base: position 7,159 of record DATIYG010000171.1, read on the forward strand.
GGACCGCATTGTGCGACGGCCGCCTGGACTCTGCGGCCTCCTTGTCGAGCCACACGGCGGCAAAGCCGCCCACGGCGCGCGCGCGGATGCGGACCGGCTCGCCATCCTTGTCGTGCGTCGCAAGTTCGAAGGGCTTGCCGGTTTCGGCGAGGTCGTCCAGCGCCTGCGAAAGCGACGTGGCATCGGGACCGGCAAGGCAGGAATCGAGAAGGGCATCGCCGCCATTGTAGGAGTGGCTGCCGTCCACGGCATTGCCCCACACCACGACGGATTCCCGGCCGGCCGCGATGAGCGCGTCGCGCGCGGCAAGAGCGGACTGGGCGCGTGCGTTCAGGCTGCGCTGCGAGCGGCCCGCCTGGCCGGTCGCGCGGATGGCGGCAAGGGCCCAGAGCGCCGCAGCGATGGCAAGGGCGACGGCGCCGGCACTCACGGCCGCACTGAGGATCCCGGAATCCGCCGCCAAGGCGGGCTGGGGCAGGAGAGCCAACGGCGTGCCCGCGGCCAGGACCGGGCAGAGGCGGGCAAGACGGAATCTACCCCTGGTGTCGCGTGCCGTGTTGCGATCCATCCCTCAGCCGCCCTCGGGTTCGCCTTGGCTTTGCGGCGAATCACTGCGGAATCAAGATGATATGCAGATGACCTGAGTCCGCATAGGGATTGTGGTTAAGAAAAGGTAAAAAGTCTAAATCAAGTTGGTGGCACGACCTCTAGTCGTCGCAAGCCACTTGGACTCTATCGCTTGGGCTTCGGGAGGGGCGCATTGGCGGACCCGAGAGCCGCCTTGAGAGGCCCGAGCCAAGGTTCGTAGTTCCGCCAGAAATCGACGGCGTCCGAATAGATCGGCTGGCGGACCTGCTGCGAACTGGGAGTGTGGACGGCCCGCGCGTTCTCGTAGAAGCGCAGGCAATTCTCCTCGAACGGCAATCCGCAATAGTCTAGAAGCCGGCGCACGTTCGTCTCTGGATCGGCGACCAGTTCTTCGTATTGAACGCGATGCACGCGGCCCGGCAGAACCGCGTCCCAGTGCGCCATGAGCGACACATAGTCGGCGTAATACTGGCCGAGATTTTCGAGATTGTAGAAGAACGAATGGCCATGGCGGAAATGGTGCGTGAAACCCGATAGCCCGCAGGCCAGCGGATTGCGCCGCGCATCGATGATCTTCGCGTTCGGCAAGATGAGATGGATGAACCCCGCGTGCAGGAAATTGCCCGGCATCTTGTC
>DATIYG010000172.1:0-7627 GCA_035517755.1 Rhizomicrobium sp.
GTCGGCAAGCTGCTCGAGCAGAAGTCGAACACCTTCGGCTTCGATGCGCAGACGGAAGCCTATGTCGATCTCGTCGAGAAGGGCATCGTCGACCCGACGAAGGTCGTGCGCATTGCGCTTCAGGATGCAGCTTCGGTTGCGGCGCTTCTGATCACCACGGAAGCGATGGTTGCCGATCGTCCGAAGAAGGACGCAGCTCCCGCCATGCCGGGCGGCGGCGGCATGGGCGACATGGACTTCTAAGTCCCGTCATGGCCGGGCAGCGAGGCCGGACTCGATCCGGCCGAAGCGCGACCCGGCCACCCACACCTCCCCCTTCTGGGGAGGTCGGAGCGGCGCAAGCCGCTCCGGGTGGGGGCGAAGTTCAATCGCTCTCAGTCATACGAAAAGGGCCGGTGTTCGCACCGGCCCTTTTTTGTTGCGCAAGTGTCGAGTGCGCCTGCAGCGATCGAGAACGTGGCCCGGCTGTCGTCCTGCTGTGATGAATCTGAAATCAAACGGACTCTCGGCTGTCAACCGAACATCGTCAATCCGCCAACCAACTCCGCTACGGACTCCTCCTGCCACGCTCTCGTCGAGACCGTGGTCAACCGCAGCTGCAGCAACCCTGAAGGGGGAAAATCAATGACGCTTTCGCGAAAGCTTTCGCTCCTGCTTGGCGCCACGGCGCTGACTGTCACGGCGACTTCGATTGCGCTTGCCAAGCCAACGGCGACGCCCATCAAGCACGTCGTGATCATCTATCAGGAGAACGTCTCGTTCGACCATTACTTCGGGACCTATCCGCACGCCGCCAATCCGGTCGGCGAACCCAAATTCCATGCCAGGAAGGATACGCAGACCGACATCAACACGGTTGAGAATGCCGGCCTGCTCACCGGCAATCCGAATCTCAATCCGCTGAACGGAACCGGCGCCGCCAATCCCTTCCGCCTCGATTTCACGCAAGTGGCCACAGCTGACCAGAATCACGGGTACACGCCCGAGCAGCAGGCCGAGGATAATGGCGCGGCGGATCTGTTCCCCCTCTACACGGGCAAAGGCACGCCGGGCGGGTCCGGTGCGTTCGGCACGACCGGCCAGGTGATGGGCTACTATGACGGCAATACCGTCACCGCGATCTGGAACTACGCCCAGCGCTACGCCATGAGCGACAATGCGTGGACCGACGGCTACGGCCCGTCGACTCCGGGCGCTCTGGAAGCCGTGTCGGGCCAGACGAACGGCATGGAACTTGTCCTCAACACCGACGGAAAGACCAGCTTCTACGTGCCGGACGGCCAGGGCGGCAAGACCATGATCGGCGACGTCGATCCCGGCAATGACGTCTGCTCCAGCAAAACCGATACCGTGTTGATGGACACCAAGAGCGTCGGCGATCTGCTGAACGATGCGGGCATCACCTGGGGCAGCTTCATGGGCGGTTTTGACCTCTCCGTCGTCAATCCCAACGGCACGACCGGTTGTGCGCGCAGCACGCAATCGACGTACACCGGCGCGAACGAAGTCGACTACATTCCCCACCACGCCTGGTTCCAGTATTTCACGTCTTCTTCCAACCCGACCCATGCCCGGCCAACCTCGGTCGCAGCCATCGGCCATACTTTTGTTCCCGGCACGAAGACGGTTGATCCCGCCAACCACGAATACGACATCCACGACTTCTATGACGCCGTGAAGGCCGGCAATTTCCCGGCGGTGTCGTACCTGAAGGCACAGGCGTTCCAGGACGGCCATGCCGGCTACTCCGATCCCGCCGACGAACAATACTTCATCATCAGCGTGATCAACTTCCTGCAGCAGCAACATCATCTGAACGATACCGCGGTGATCATCACCTATGACGATTCCGACGGCTGGTACGATCATGTCTATGCGACGCCGACGAGTTCATCCTTCAGCACGGCGGATCAGGTCAACGGCAATGGCGTCTGCGGCACCGGCACGCAGCAAAACGGCGTGAACGGTCTTCCCGTCAACGGCCGCTGCGGACCGGGCGTCCGCATCCCGTTCCTGGTGGTCTCGAAGTTCGCCAAGCACAACTTCGTGAGCCATACGCCGATCAGCCAGGCTTCGATCGTCAAGTTCATCGAGGACAACTGGCTGGCAGGCGAACGGATCGGCCAAGGTTCGTTCGATGCGAACGCGGGCAGCGTCATGGACATGTTCGACTTCGGAGCGCCCGGAGGATCCGACCTCATCCTCGATCCGCGGTCAGGACAGCCGATCGCCTCCGCCAAACGATAGTCGGAAGCGAACAACACAAGAGCCAAGACTGGCACGCATCCCCGCGCGGGATGCGTGCCAGCACATTTTCGGACGACGACGTGAACGCACGATCCATTCAGCGCCACACGCGGTTGACAATCGCCGCGATCCTCACGGCCGGGATCTTTGCGTCCACGGTCGGTGCCGGCGTCCCAGCTGAAAAGCCGGTTCGCGTCTCCGATTCCGTCCTGCTCGCGCGCGGCATCAACCCGCACCCGGTGACACTGGTGATCCCGCCGGCCGCACCGCTCTCGGCCATGGCGCAGCTGGGGCGCGAACTGTTCCATGACCCGAGCCTTTCGGGGTCCGGAAAACTGGCCTGCTCTTCCTGTCACAACCCCGCCAGGGCGTACGGGCCGCCCGGCACGGGAGCTGTCATGAACGGCGGAGCCGACATGCATACGCCCGGATTCCGCGCCGTCCCATCGCTCCGCTATCTGTATCGGCAGCCCTACTTCAGTATCGGGCCGGATGCGTCCGGCGACAACGACGCTGCGCCGAATTTGCAGCAGAAGGCGCAGCAGGCGCTGTCCCACGAGAAGGTTTTGAAGACGGCTGAGGCACCGCAGGCCGCGGCCGTCAACATGGTGCCGCAGGGCGGCCTGTTCTGGGATGGGCGCGCCGACACCCTGCAGCAACAGGCGAGCGGGCCTTTGCTCAACCCCGCGGAAATGGCGGCAACCGACGCGGCGTCCGTCGTCGAAAAACTCAAGGGCGCGAAGTATGCGCCCAGCTTCCGGGCGCTGTTCGGACCGAACATCTTCAGCGATGCGCGCCTTCTCATGTCGGAGGCGATGTTCGCCATCGGCCGCTACCAGATCGAGGACGCGAGCTTTCATCCGTTCACCAGCAAGTACGATGCGTGGCTGGAAGGACAAGTGCGCCTCAGCGCGGCCGAAATGCGAGGCTATCTTTCGTTCAACGATCCGATGAAAGGCAATTGCGCCGCCTGTCATCTCGACAAGCCGACGCGCGACGGGCTGCCGCCGCTGTTCACCGACTTCCAGTACGAAGCGCTGGGCGTTCCGCGCAATGCGGCAGTCCCGGCAAACCACGATCCCGAGTACTACGATCTCGGCATCTGCGGCCCCTATCGCCAGGACATGCACGACCAGACCCAGTATTGCGGCATGTTCCTCACACCCACCTTGCGCAATACGGCAACGCGGAAAGTATTCTTCCACAATGGCGTGTTCCATTCGCTCGACGCGGTGCTGGACTGGTATGTGAACCGCGATCTCGAGCCGGAACGCTTCTATTCGAAGGATACGAGCGGAAACGTCGTGAAGTATGACGACCTGCCAGCGCAATACCGGCAGAATATCGACACCACCGACGCGCCGTTCGACCGCCATCCGGGCGATCGGGCAGCGCTGAACAAGCAGGAGATGCGGGACATCATCGCCTTCCTCGACACTTTGAACGACGGCTATTCCTCAAGCCGGCACAAGTAGGGCGCGGCGAGCGCTGCCGCGCTTGCGATCATGACCCCGCGACGTTGCCGAATTCGGGTTTGTGGAACGGCTCGACGGTGCCTTTGAGCTTCACCGTCATGGGATTGCCGTGGCGGTCGACCGATTTGCCCGCCGTCACGCGGATCCAGCCTTCGCTGACGCAATACTCCTCGACGTTCGTCTTCTCCGCGCCGTTGAAGCGGATGCCGACGCCGCGCGCAAGCACCGCCTCGTCGTAATACGGGCTCTTCGGATTGACGCAGAGGCGGTCGGGAAAGCTGTCGCTCATGAAGGGCCTCGGGTTGGGGAACGGAGGACAGGTGATAGGCAACCCGACCTTCCCTGCCAAGCCTCCTTTGCGGCCCTTTAACCGGACAGCGTCAGAGTCCGTTTACGAAATCGCCGCAGACTCCCGGCACCAGGGGGAGCGACAATGGACAACAATCCCGCATCGCGCACGACGTACATTGTCGTCGGCGCCCTCACCGTGCTCGTCGGGCTCGTCCCGCTGTTGGCGATGATCGGGGTTCTGCCACACGGACAGCACGAGCCCGCCGATCCCGCGCCGTCGTGGATGGGATGGGTGATCGGGCTGATGTTTGTAGGCGCCGGCATCATCGTGATCGCGCGCGGCGTTTGGGGGGCAAGCCAGTCCGACGATCAGCTGCCGCCGACTGTTCCGTGGCCGTTGCGGGCGATCAACGATGTCTTGGCGATCGGAATCGTTCTTGGCCTCGCCGCATTGTTCACATGGGTCGCCTTCGGTCCCGGTCCGCGGCACTTCTCCATGAACATTGAAGGATTGATCTTCGCGGGTTCGAAGTCCGGCGAAACAATCGGCCGTGTTGCGTTCGGGCTTTTCGCGATCCTCGGCTGGGCCATCGCCGCGCTCACCGTGCGGGCAACGCTGCGCCGCTGGCGGCGCTAACTGCGCGGGATTTCGAGGTGCCAGACCGTGCCGGGGCGCGCGGTTTGCGGGTGGCCGGGATGATGGGAGATCGTGCCGCGCATCAGGCGCGCGAGTTCGCCGACATTCTGCGTGCCGAAGCCCTGCCCGCCGCGCGCGTCGTCAAGGCCGGCGCCGTCGTCCTCGACCTCGACGACGAAATTGTTGCTCGTTTCGCTGAACCGGATGGCGATCGAACCCTTCGCGCCATCCTTGAACGCATGTTTCAGCGCATTGTTGATCAGCTCGATGAGGCACGCGCCAAGCGGAATCGCGATTGAGGAGGTCAGCTCGGCCGAGTCCGCCTTGGCTGCGATGGCGATCCGGTCCGGATCGGACAGGGTCGAGCGCACGTCGCCGACGAGTTCCGTCAGGAACACGCGCGAGTCGATGACGTGGCCGGTTCCGGCATGCGCCAGCATCCGCTCGATGCGGCCGATCGCCATCACGCGCGAGCCGGCCGCCTGCAACACCTGGCGGGAGTCTTCGCTGGCCGTGCGGCTCGCCTGCAAACGCAGGAAGGACGCCACGATCTGCAGGCTGTTGCCGACGCGGTGGCTGATCTCGCGCGACAGCGAGTGGGTGACGGCGATCTGCTGGCGCAGCCTCGCCTGCAACGCGCGGATGTACCAGACGAACAGGGAGGTCAGCCAAACCGTGCCGATGGTGAGAATGCGGTTGGTCCACGCCTCCAGAACCGTTCCGGGATCGGGCGTGGTGATCCAGTACGCGACCACGATGAGAAAGGTGGCGAGCAGCGCCAGCGCAAGCGCGGCGGTTCGCTTGGGAAACCAGAATCCGGTGAGCACGGCAGCAACGTAGAAGACGCCCACCGACACCATCTGCGGCGTCACTTCGTCGAGGAAAAGTCCGATGATTGCAATCAGCGCGATGACGGCGATGCGCGCCGATTTCGGCAAAAAATGGGTCGATGACCCAGGCTGGGGGCCGGCCTTCGGGAACGCGCGATCGAACACGGACACGTTGCGCCACGCTCTATCCAAGCAGCGACCGCGCGGCAAGGCATCGACCGTCGCATTACCGTGAGTTCACCGGGATGGCGGCGTGCGGAGCCCGGAGATTAACCGTGGCGCTTCGCGGACTCGGCAATTCTATTTCTTGTCCGCGCCGGAATTGTTGTCGCGATTTGTATCGGCGGCATGGGCCGAATCCTTCTCGTCGAGATTCCACGCCACCTTCACGGTCATCGGCGCATCGACCGTTTGGTCGTCCCTGATGGCGGGACGGTAGTGCCACTTCGCCACGCACTCCGCCGCCGCGTCGTCGAGACGATCCGAGCCGCTGGATTTCGACACCTTCACATCGCTCACCGTGCCGTCGGCCAGAACCTGGAACGCCAGCTCGGTGGTGCCCTCGTCGCCGAAGATGCGCGCAAAGAAGGGATAGTCGTCGCGGCAATTCTCGGGCTTGGGCAGCGAAGGCGGCCGCGACACGTGCTGCACAACCGGCACCCGCACCACCTCCTTCACCACCTTGACGGGTGCCGAGGTATGCACCGCCAGCTTCTCGTACAGATCCCAGAAGAAGATGAGCGAGGAGCCGGTGGCGATGGCGCCGGCGATCACCACCGCCCAGATGCGGTGGCGGAAATTGGCGCTGCAGAACAGCCCCGACGAAATGACGAACACCAGAAACTCGAGAATGATCACGCCCGCTGCCTTCCCGGAACCGCCGCTTACATACTAAGCGGCGTGTCGTTGCTGCAACTGTCACAGTGGCGCGCCAGAATGGTAGGATTCGCGGGCGCGAAACCCACGCGCGCCTCAGGGGAACCACAATGCGAAGACTCGTCATGGCCGCGCTTGCCGGCGCGCTGCTTTCCATCGCCTCACCGGCCGCTGCCGGCGTCTTCACGGACGACCTCGCCAAATGCCTCGTGTCGAACACGCACCCCGACGACCAGACGGCGTTCGCGCAGTGGATGTTCACCGCGCTCGCGCTTCATCCCGCCGTGCAGCCCATGGCGAACATCTCGGCCGCGCAGCGCGACGATATCAACCGCAAGGCGGCCGATCTGATGATCCGGCTCATGACGGTCGACTGCCGCGCGCAAATGGTCGCCGCCGTGAAGTACGAGGGCACGGCATCCATCGAACTAGCCTTCAACGCGATGGGTCAGGCGGCGGCGATGGTGCTTATGCAGCATCCCGCGGTCGTCGCAGGTCTTCAATCGTTCGGCACGAAAATGGATCGCTCGAAGCTTCAGGATGTCCTAAAGGAAGCCGGTATGCAGACCGACAAGCCGGCGGCGGCCCCGGCAAGCAAATAGATCAGGCGGCGGCTTGCGCGAGGTTCGGCGTCTGCGCGCGCTCTGTTGCCTGCGCGAGCTCCGGCATCGCAGCGGGTTCGCGCGTTGCTGCCTTCGCCGCGACCGGAACCAGATGCGCCCGCAACTGGGCGGTATCGAAGAAGTTCTGGATTTCGAGGATACGGCCGTTGCGCACGCGGCAGCGAAACGCCACGTCGAAGGTCCACTTGTTGGCCAAATTGTGGGTGGGAGCGGCTTCCGCCTCGACGAGGCACCACACCACCACGCCGTCGGAGAGAATCTCCTTGGGGTGGAAGCGGCTGAAATGGGCAATCATGGCAACTTCCGAGATGACTTCGAGCACGCCGGCGCGGCCGTGATATTCGCCGCGCATCCGCAAACCCGCCTCTTCCTGAAACGCGGATTTCCAGACGACATTGTCGTCGAGCACACTCAGGAGCGGCTCCACATCCGCGCTTTCGAACGCGGCCAGGACTCGCCGAACAAGGTCCGTGGCTGACACCCGACTGCTCCCGACTGCTCCTTACGACCAGTGGCAATTTGGCAGGCGGAAATGAACCCTCGGTTAAATTGCTTCAACTTGGGGTTTGCCCGATGTGTTGACTCCGAGTGAACGCGCTAACCGGCCGCGGCGTCCGAAGGCCGTTTGATATCGACTCTGGGCGCAGA
>DATIYG010000173.1:0-14337 GCA_035517755.1 Rhizomicrobium sp.
GCGCGGCCGCGCGCTCGGAATACCGAGCCAAGACAACGGCGCGGTCCTTCGTGATCTCCGCGCCCCAGCCTGGTTCGATGACGATCGTCTGATGCGGCTCGATCAGCAGCGCCGGCCCGTCCACGCGTGTGCCCGCCGCGAGGTCGCCCGTTCGATGCACGGCTGCTTCGTGCCATGCGGATTGGGAGAAAAATGAAACTACCTCCCCCCTTGTGGGGAGGTCGGCGAGCCGAAGGCGAGCCGGGTGGGGGGCGGTGGTGGGACGTGCGTCGCCCCCCACCCGATTTGTCTCCGCTCCGCTCGACAAATCGACCTCCGCACGAGGGGGAGGTGATTGCGAAGATGCCTCTACCTCCACCGACTCCACGATCAGCGGCTTGCCTTCGAAGCCGAAGCCGAACAGGCGCGCATGCGCTTCGGCAAACGCGCCTGTCATCTGCTCAAGCGACGAAAGCGTGATCGGCAAAGTCGTGTCGCTGCCGTAATATCGGATGTGTGCGCGTGCGATCGACTGCGCACGATCCGCGCCTTGCGCCAGGACTTCGACCTCAGCCTCGCGCGCGAGTTCCTCTGCTACGGCGGAAATCTCCCGCATCGACGCCGTACCGAGTTCGCGGCCGATGGCGCGCTGGCGAACGCTGCGCAATGCCGCCAGCTTCATCCCGTACGCCGACAGCACGCCAGAGAAGGGATGGAGGAAGATGCGCGTCATGCCGAGCGCATCAGCGACAAGGCAGGCATGCTGACCGCCAGCCCCGCCGAAGCAGTTCAACGTGTAGTCGCGTGCGTCGTAGCCCTTGGCCACGGATATGCGGCGGATGGCGTTCGCCATGTTTTCGACCGCGATGCGGATGAAGCCGTCGGCAATTTCTTCCGCCGGCTTGCCGATCTCACGCGCCAAGTCGTCGAACGCCGCGCGCACCGTATCCGCATCGAGAGGCTGATCGGCGCCCGGTCCGAAGATGCGTGGGAAGAACTCCGGCCGGAGCTTGCCCAGCATCACATTGGCGTCGGTGACGCTTAAGGGCCCACCGCGGCGGTAGCATGTCGGTCCCGGATCGGCGCCGGCGGAGTCCGGACCCACGCGGAAGCGCGCACCGTCGTAATGCAGGATCGATCCGCCACCGGCCGCCACCGTGTGGATGGCCATCATCGGCGCGCGCAGGCGAACGCCTGCGACTTCCGTTTCGTACACCCGCTCGTAAGTGCCGTCGAAGCGAGATACGTCGGTGGACGTGCCGCCCATATCGAACCCGATGACGTGATCGAAGCCGGCGTCTTTCGCCGTCTCGGCCTGGCCGACGACGCCGCCGGCCGGCCCGGAGGCGATGGCGTCCTTGCCGCGGAAGAAGCGCGGTGCGGCCAGGCCGCCGTTCGACGTCATGAAGGTGAGGCGCACGGGGCCCAGTGCGCGCGACACGCGATCGGCGTAGCGCGACAGGATCGGCGAGAGATATGCGTCGGCCACCGTCGTGTCACCGCGGCTGACGAATTTGGCGAGCGGGATGGTGTCATGGCTGGTCGAGATTTGCGTGAAGCCCAGTTCGCGGGCGATGGCCGCAGCGCGCTTCTCGTGTTCGGGAAAGCGGTAGCCGTGCATGAAGAGGATGGCGCAGCTTTCGAGGCCGTCACGTCGCGCCTGCGCCAGAGATGTCCGCAAGCCATCCTCACCGAGAGGCCGCAGCACTTCGCCTTCCGCCGTGACCCGCTCGTCGGCCTCGATCACGCTGGCATAAAGCATGTCCGGCAATTCGATGTTCAGGGCGAACAGCCTGGGCCGGTTCTGGTAACCTATGCGCAACTGGTCGCGTAAGCCGCGCGTGGTGACGAGCACAAGCTTCTCGCCGGTGCGCGTCAGCAGCGCGTTGGTGGCCACTGTCGTGCCCATGCGGACTTCGGCAATGCGCTCGGAGGGAATGGCCGCACCGCTCGCCACACTCAGGCAGCGGCGGATGCCTTCGAGTGCCGCGTCGTCGTAATTCGGATTGTCGGACAACAGCTTCAGGCTGGACAGCGAGCCATCCGGCGCCTCGGCGACGATGTCGGTGAAGGTTCCGCCACGATCGATATAGAAGCGCCATTGGGCTGACATGGCGCGGACATTGTCTTAAACCTCTGGTCCATGTCCATCTGGGGAAAGATTGGCGGTGCGGCCGCGGGCTTCATCGCGGGAGGGCCTGTCGGCGCGGCGCTCGGCGGCGTGTTGGGTCATGTGGCTGTCGACCGTGGCAAGGCAAGGCAGGAACCCGGCGTTGCCTTCACCATCGCCATTATCGCGCTTGGCGCCAAGATGGCCAAGGCAGACGGACACGCCAGCGAAGATGAAGAAGAAGTGTTCAAGCAATACTTCCGCGTGCCGCCGTCCGAAGAGGCAAACGTCCGCCGAATCTTCCGCATGGCGCGGCAGGACACTGCCGGATTCGAAGCCTATGCTCGGCAGATCGCCGGCATCTTCCGCGGCAATCCGGCCGTGCTCGAAGACATCATGGACGGGCTGTTCGAGATCGCGAAGGCCGACGGCGTCCTGCATCCCGGCGAGCTCGCATTTCTCGAGCGGGTGGCCGACATTTTCGGTTTCGCGCCGAACGAATTCCGGCGCATCCGTGCCTCGCATTTCCCGGACAAGGAAGATCCGTACGTCATCCTCGGTGTGTCGCACACGGCGGACGAGCAGGAGATCCGGCAGACCTTCCTGCTGCTGGTGCGCGAGAACCATCCGGATCGATTGATCGCCCGCGGCGTGCCGCCGGAATTCATCCAGCTCGCCAACGACAAGCTCGCCGTCATCAACGCTGCTTACGACAAGATTCGCGAGGAACGCGGCTTGCCGCGATGATCCCATGACGGCCTTCACGCTGGAACCCTGGCGCGATTTCTACGTGATGATCGGCACGGCATCCGGCGCGCTGATCGGCGCCAGCTTCATCGTGGTGACTCTGTCGGCAAATCTTGCAAGCCGTGCGGTGGGCATACGCGGGTTCATTTCGCCGACGGCCGGTCATCTGGGAACGGTGCTGATTGGCTCCGCCATTCTCGCGATCCCCGGTATCAGCGGATGGGCTGTTGCCATATTGCTCGGCCTTGGTGGTCTTGTTGGGGCCATCTATTGCAGCATCGTCGCGCGGCGCATCTGGGCGATGAAATTGCTGATCGAAGACCGCCTCTGGTACGTGCTGATGCCGCTCGCAGCCTATGTCATCATGTTCGCGGCGGCTGTGATGATCGTGCTGCGGATCGACTCGCCACTTTATGTGTTGGCGGCGTCGCTCATCGTTCTGTTGATCGCCGGAATGCGCAATGCCTGGGACATGGCGAGCTTCATGATCCTGCGGCCGCCCGATCCACCGCAGTGAAGCTCGCCATTCAACACGGATCTATTGCGTCAGCGCATCGATCATCTTCTGGCCTTTCGGTGAGCCGAGGCCGGTCACGAGGTCGTAATTCTTCACGGCCGTGAAATCGCCGCTGACGCCACCCACGACATCGTGGAAGATGGACTTGAACGTCTTCTTGTCCTGCGACAGCTCATAGAGCGTCGGATTCAGGAAGCCTACGGTCGGCTTGCTCTGCTTCACCGCCTGCTCGTTGGCGAGCGCAATGAAGCCTGCCCACATGGGCGACGAGAAGCTTGTTCCCGCCCACCCGCCGGAACAGTGTGCGTTGTGGCAGACATACATGTCGAAGTCCGCGTTTGCTGCGATGTCGGGCACGTTGCGCAGCGTTTTGGAGCCATCGTTCTTCTTGTTGATGAACGGCTTCTGATAGGGCTCGATCGTGATGCTCGTGTCGACAGAAGGACCGCCGGCACTGTCGTCCCAGCCGGTTTCGGATTGGTAGGGACCAGCCGGTCCATTGGTCAGGAGATCCGTGCCGCCAACCCCGGTGATATTCGCATCTTCTTCAGGCCACGGGCCGCTGTCGATGAGGCTGGAGAAGTCGCCGCTCGCCGTAAGGTAGCTTTGCCCCTGGGCCGCCATCTCCTGATAGAGCGCGTCTTCGGTGACGAAATCCTCGTCATAGCCCCACGAGGTCGAAAGCTGCTTGGACGTGTTGTCCGTGGCCATACGGTTTTCGATCAGCACCGGATCGCTGCCGACATACACCTGCACCTGATCCATGCCGGGCGCCATGGAGATCGCGTAGTCGATGTCCAGCACCTGCTCGGCATCGTTGCAATGGCCGCAATCCACCTGCGTGCCGTCGACGGAGATGCCGTTGACCGCAACGTTAAGCGGCTGACCGACGGTGCTGAAGTAGAACGGCACGTCGCTCGGGATATATCCTTCCAGCTCCATCAGTCCGAGCGATTGCCCTTTGCCGGTCAGCTTTGTCTTGCCGTAGTAGGCGACCCGGAAATCGCTGCCGATGAAATTGCCGCCGGGGCCGGAACCGGTTCCGGCGCGGGCCGGCGTGTTCGCGGACGGTGCGATGTATTTCGGATAGGGCAAGGTGTAGTTGCTCAGTCCGTGCACATGCAGGACAGGCACCTTCAAATCCAGCGTCGGCTCGCGATCCGGCGCGATGAAGCTGCGCGCTTCCTTTGGATGCTGGTAGAGATTAAGCCGCACATGGAACACGCGTTCGATGTCGGAGACACGCCCTTCAACCGCAATCAGGTAGCGATTGGGCGTCGTCGTCACGATGTTGAGGCCACTACCGCGAAAGAATTTCAGCGCCGTGTTGTAGTCGGACTCCGTCGGCCCGAACCGCCTGGTGAACTCCGCCACGGACAGGTAATGCCGGTAGAGCGGGCTCGCGGGATCGTAAAGATTCTGGATCAGCGTCTTGAGGTCTGACGGGTTGCGCATCGGCAAAGCCACGTCGAGCCGCATGGGCGCGTTGGGATCAGGCACGCCAGTCATTGCTGCGCGATGCTGCGCAACGGCCGCCGGCACATGGGCCGACAGGATCGCCGTTGCGTTGGCCGTCCCGCTTGTGATTCCCGCGACCAGGGCGGCCAAGGCCCCTGCGATCTTGAGATGATTGGCAAGCCCGCGCATTGTTCGCCTCCCGCTGGACAGTCGCGGCGCGACGGTGCGACCTTTCCATCGCGCGATCAAGTCTCATTTTCATGGCAGGACCGGGCATGAATCCAAAGATCGTCGGGCGGCCTTCTCCGAACCAGGACGAGCGGCCGGAGGGCACCGCCATCGACATGCTCATTCTGCATTACACGGGCATGCGAACGGCCGAGGAGGCGCTCGCGCGGCTGTGCGATCCGGCGGCGCGCGTCTCGGCGCACTACACGATCGATCGCGACGGAACCGTGTATGCGCACGTACCCGAGGACCGGCGCGCCTGGCATGCGGGGATTTCGTACTGGTCCGGAGAGCGGAACGTGAATGCGCGTTCCATCGGGATCGAACTGGTCAATCCGGGGCACGAGTTCGGTTACATTCCCTTTGCCGAGCCACAGATCGCCGCGCTGATTGAACTCGGCCTCGGCATTCTGAAGCGTCACGCTATTCCGGCGGCGCGCGTGCTGGGTCACTCGGACGTGGCGCCGAACCGCAAGGAAGATCCAGGCGAACTGTTTCCGTGGAAGACACTGGCGGAAGTCGGCATCGGGCTTTGGCCGGATGCGAGTGCCCACTTCGGCAAGAGCCTTGATCGCACCGAAGCCGGACTCGCGTCTGCCTTGGCGCGCTTTGGCTACGGCGTGCCTCCCGATGTCGACTGGCCTCTCGCCGATGTCGTGCGCGCCTTCCAGCGCCACTTCCGTCCGTCATGCATAAACGGCATTGCCGATCCGGAGTGCGCGGACATCCTGGATGCACTGCTCTCCAGTTAGTTTGAGTGCCGGAGGTTTCAAATGAAAACCATCGGCATGATCGGCGGCATGAGCTGGGAGTCCACGCGGGTCTACTACGACATCGTGAACCGCGAGGTGCAGAAGCGGCTGGGCGGCGCACACTCCGCGAAGGTCCTGCTCTACTCCTTCGACTTTGATGAGATTTCCGAGCTGCAGCGGCTTGGCCGTTGGGCCGAAGCCACGGAACGCATGGTCGACGCGTCACTCGCCTTGAAGCGGGCCGGTGCGGACTTCCTGATGATCTGCTGCAACACGATGCATCTGATGGCCGATGCGGTGGAGGAAGCTTCGGGATTGGCGCTGCTGCACATCGCCGATCCGCTGGGGAAAAAGATTCGCGAAGACGGCCTGTCGCGGGTCGGCCTGATCGGGTCTGTGTTCACGATGGAAGACGACGGGATCGTCAAGGGCCGGCTCGCCGAAGAATATGGCATCGCGACCATCGTTCCGGACAAAACGGATGGTGCGGAAATCGACCGCGTCATCGTCGAAGAACTTGTGTGCAGCAAGTTTATCGATTCTTCTCGAGGGCGCTATCGCGAGATCATGAGCAAGCTCGTTGACGCCGGCGCGCAAGGCATCGTTCTCGGCTGCACGGAGATCCCGTTGCTGGTGAAGCCGGAAGACAGCGCGGTGCCGCTCTACGACACGACGGCGCTGCATGCGCATGCGGCTGTCGATTGGGCCCTGACCGAATGATACAGTCGCCGCGTCCCAGGGAGCGGCGCGATGAAAGTGAATTACGGGCCCGTCGAAACGGAGGTCTTGGTATCCGCCAGCGGCATGATCGTCATCCAGCAGCGCGTCGGCGGCGACGTGTCAGACCGGGCGTATCATTCCATTGAGCTGCCCACGTCGAATGCCGAGGCGATCGCGCTCGAAATGCTGCGGCTGATTTCGCTTGAGCGGGCGCGGCGGGGCTAGTGGGTCTGGCGCTGGTGGTGGATGCTGCTGGCACGCAGCCCTTCAAGCCCGAACCGGCTGATGGCGTATTCCCATGACACGAATTCCTCGACCGTCAGCGCATAGCGGGCGCAGGCATCTTCGAGGGTGATGAGTCCGCCGCGCACGGCTGCCACGACTTCGGCCTTGCGGCGAGGCACCCAGCGCTTGATGTCCGGGGCAGGAAGGTCAAGAAGCGTCAGCGGACGGCCGTCCGGTCCCATCACGGTGGTCAGAAATTCTTTTCCGCTGCGGGCCATTCCAGCCTCCTCAAGACAGTACGAAAGCGGAATTCCCTGACCGGCCCCCGGGTTTCCGAGTTTCCCCGGCGGAGACCAAAAGCGGTTAAGCAGCCGTAGCCGTGGAAATTCAAATTTACGGGGTGCGTCAGGCGCCGGTGCGTTCTCGGAAGAACGCGATGACGCGCTCTTCGGCCAGCTTGCTGGGCGAGCCAGGCTCGTCCTTCAGATTGATGGTCAGGACCGAGTGCGGCGGGATGGGCCCTGGCTCGGCGTCCTTTGGATCGAGTTCGATGGCCTCAAAACGGTCGCCGAATTCGCGCTTCAACGTCGCGAAGCGCTCGTCCGGAACGTATTTGTCGCCGAAGAAGCGCAGACCGATCATCGACAGATTTTCCTTGTTCATCCGATCGCGGGCGCAGGCGATCTCCTCAGGCGATGCGTCGATGGCTGCGTCCTTGCCTCTGCCGAGAATGGGTTGCGAGGGCTGCGACAGCACCGGCGCCACTACCGAAGGCTCCGTCATCATCGCCAGCGCAAATCCCCCGGTGAAACACATGCCCACGGCGCCGACGCCCTTGCCACCGCATTCGCCATGAACTTTGCGGGCCAGCGCGCGCAGCCAATCGACAATGGGACTCGAGCCGCGGTTCGCCCAGACACGGAATTCGCGCCGGATGCAGATGCCGCCGATCATGCTGCGCAGGGCATAGCCCGTCGAAACCGGCCGTCCCGGCTCTCCGAACAGGCTTGGCAGAAACACCGTCATTCCGGCCGCGGCGACACGGTCCGCGAACCGGATCACGAGCGGATGTAGGCCCGGCATCTCGTGGATGATGATCACGGCCGGCCCGCTGCCGCGGCGGTAGACGTCGCGGTTCCAGCGTCCATCGTCGAAGGAGAATTTCCGGTACTCGGATAGTGCGGTTTCATAGTTCATCGCGGCCCCCGTCAGGCGAACGGTTGCACGGATGCCGCCTTTGTGCCTAGAGAATTACCGCCAACAGGGAGAGGGGCATGCCCGACGGCACCCATCCGGAACTGCAACGTCTGCGCGATTCCATCGACAATATCGATGCCGCGCTGGTCTATCTGCTGGCCGAGCGCTTCAAATGCACGAAGGCCGTCGGCGAGTTCAAGGCAGCGGAAGGATTGCCGCCGGCCGATCTCGCGCGCGAGGCGGAGCAGGTGGCGCGCCTGCGGGCCCTGGCTGCCAGCGCCAGGCTCGATCCCGATTTCGCGGAGAAGTTTCTGGCTTTCATCGTGCAGGAAGTGATCCGCCATCACGAGGCAATCCGTCGCTAAACTGACACAGCACTGTTGCTAGGTTTGCGCCTGACCTTGGACTTTCGCCTTCATGACCTGGCAACAGAAATTCCAGACCGCGCTCGAGCATCAGCATGCCGACCGCTTGCCGGCGGCGGAGCGAGCCTATCGCGCGGCCATCGCAGCCAATCCGAAATTTGCGGCCGCGCATCACAATCTCGCCACGGTGTTGCATCAGCGAGGCCGCTATCAACAAGCCATCCATGCATTTCGAATGTCGGCGAAGCTCGATCCCGACCTGACGGCGGCCGCGCATCTTGGCGTGGGCGCGGTGCTGCTTCGCACGGCCGAATACGAGCGTGCCGAAGCCGAGTTGCGAGCGGCGATCGCCGCGGCACCGGACGCGCCCGATCCGCACCGCTTTCTTGGCGATCTCAAGCGAACCACGAGCCGGTATGAAGAGGCGCGCGCGGAATACCTGGAGGCGCTGCGCTGCCGGCCGGATTGTCCCGAGGCGCTGTTCGGGCTTGCCTGCGTGCGCCTCGCGCTGGGCGAAATGCCCGAGGGCTGGGATGTTTACGAAGCGCGTCTGTCGAAGCTCGCATCACCGGCACTGCAGCCCGTCTGGAACGGCGAGAGCATCGCGGGGCGGACCTTGCTCGTTCACAGCGAGCAGGGCCTGGGCGATGCGATCCAGTTCCTGCGCTACGTACCGCATTTGGCGAAGCGCGGCGCGCGCGTGCTGCTTGCCATCCGGCACGAGATCATGGCCCTCGGTGCAACGGTCGAAGGACCGGCGGCGGTGGTCGAGCCCGCCATCACACTACCGCCCTTCGATTTCAGCGTCGGATTGCCGAGCCTGCCGCGCATGTTTCGCACGACCCTCGACACCATTCCGCAGAACGTCCCGTATCTGCGCGCTGATCCGGCGAAGATCGCCGCATGGCGCGAGAAGCTGGGGCCGTGGAACGGCATCACGATCGCCATCGCGTGGCGCGGCAACCCCACCCATCGCAACGACCACCGCCGTTCCTTCGCGACGGATGCGATTGCGCCGCTCTTCGACATACCGAATGCGCGATTTCTGGTGATCCACCAGGATGACGGGGATACCCCGAAGCGCGCCAATATGCTGCGCTTTGGCAATGAAAGTTTCGATGACGTGGCGGCACTGATGTCCGTCGCCGATGTCACGATTTCCGTCGACACGGTGTTCTGCCACGTGGCCGGCGCGCTGGGACTGCCTGTCTGGACACTCCTTTGCACCTCACCGGATTGGCGCTGGGGAGTCGAAGGCGAAACGACCCCGTGGTATCCGACCATGCGCCTCTTCCGGCAAAGGAACATGGACGACTGGTGTCACGTGATCACCGGCGTCACGGGCGCACTTGGCGAACTCGCCGCTGGCAAGCATGACGGCTCTGCCCGGTCTGTTCCGGCTGGATGACGGCGGCACGCATGCCTATATTCGCATGACCCCGCAAGCCATGGAGCTTCCGATGACCCTCAAGATCAACGACACCGCGCCCGATTTCGAAGCTGACACCACCGAAGGCCGCATCCGCTTCCACAACTGGATCGGCGATCACTGGGCGATCCTGTTCTCGCATCCGAAGGATTTCACGCCGGTCTGTACAACCGAGCTCGGCTACATGGCGAAGCTCAAGCCCGAGTTCGACAAGCGCAACACGAAGATCATCGGCCTCTCCGTCGATCCGGTGGACAAGCATTCCGGCTGGGCCAAGGACATCGAGGAGACGCAAGGGCATTACCCGAACTATCCGATGATCGGCGACTCCGATTACAAGGTGTCGAAGCTCTATGGAATGCTTCCGGCCGAAGCGTCCGGCGATCCGGCGCAGCGCACCGCCGCGGACAATCAGACCGTGCGCAATGTCTTCATCATCGGGCCGGACAAGAAGATCAAACTGATCCTCGTTTATCCGATGACCGTTGGCCGCAACTTCGACGAAGTCCTGCGCGTGCTGGATTCATTGCAGCTTGGTGCCAGGCACAAGGTGGCCACGCCGGTGAACTGGAAGCCGGGCGAGGACGTGATCATCGCCGGCTCGGTGTCGAACGACGACGCGAAGAAGATCTATCCGCAAGGCTGGAAGGAGCCCAAGCCCTACATCCGCATCGTGCCCCAGCCGCGTTGAGAGATGGCGCTACAGGCCGCTTGCAAGCGCGCCGACGGAGCGCTTGCGGCGGAACTCGTCGTAGTCGAACGTGAACACGCTCATCAGCATATTTACGTTCACGCCATCTTCCGAAAGCGGCAGATACAGCGCATCGTAGTCCGGAAAGAAGACATTCTTCAGAAAGCCGCCGGGACCCATCATCCGGACCGGCCGTTGCGTCGTGCAAGGCGCGCGGTAGAGACGCAGCACGTCCTCGATGAATGCCGGAGACGAACCCGCGAAGGCTTCGCGCACTGTCTTTCCGGTTCCGTTGCTGAGAAAATACTGGGCCACCAGCGAACCGACGAGGCGGAACCGAAACTCCGCCATCCCCGGCTGGACCTCGATGAATGAAACCCATCCAAGGTGCGCGGCCAAATCGCGCATGTTGAATTGCGCGCGCGCGGGCATGGCGCGGTTTCCGCGCCGCGCGTTCCACAGGTCGAAAAAGAACGACAGGACCGGATTGTCGATTTCCCGCGGATCGAAATCCAGACGCAGCGGCGTGGGCGACGCCGCGGTGTACGATGCCTTGCGTTCTTCCAGCGTCATGCAAAATGCGCCGGCTCTGCCGCGCGCTCCTTCGAACGACACCTTCGACTGCCGGTGTTAACAGTCGCTAAACCGAAGCCCTACTACCAGGCGGTATCGGATGACCAGACCACGACCAGGCTGGTCAAGTCCGGCCGGCGACCAGGCCGGGTGCCCGGCCGGCAGGGGTGGAGCGGAAGGAATAGAAAGCGCGCCCTATCGGCTTTCTTCCGCGGCCAGCCGCGCTTCGGTCGCCGCAACCATCGCCGTATAGCGCGGATGGTCGCGGATGGCATCGAGGTCACCGTCGCTTTTCATCCAGTTGAGCAAAGGCCGCGATACGATCTTCAGCAACGGGTCGAGCATGTCGAGGCACGTCTCGGTATCGTGCAATTCCACAAGCGTCACACAGGCCAGATTGTACCGCATGTTGACATTGTCGGGGTCGAGCAGCACGGCACGCTTCATCAACTCCCTGGCGCGGTCCTTCTGGCCCAGGTTGACCAACGCATCCACGGCAAAGCTCATGACCGATCCGTTGTTGGGATCCTGGGCAATGATCTTTTCCGTGCGTGCGAGGACACGTTCGGCCGATCGGCGCAAATTTTCGCGATCGTCTATCTGGCGGTAGGCGCTCAACAGCATTCCGGCCGCCCAGTAATCCGTCTCCATGAGTGTCGTGGCCCTCTCGAAGTGCCGGATCGCGGCACCCGCGTCGCGCATCGTATAGGCGAGGCGGCCGGCCGCCTTTTCGGCCTCGTAGGATTCCGGATCGAGCGCCAGAGCCTTGTCGATCTCGGACTTCGCCGCGGCGTGATCGCTCGAAAACGTCAGGACAACGCCCTTGGCGGCATGAGCTTCGGCGAGATTGGGATCCAGCGTGATCGCCCGCTCCGCCGCCTCCAGTCCGTTTTCCCCGGCCATTCCCATATAGAAGCGCTGATTGACCTGCGTCACGGCAATCAGGGCCCAGGCGCGCGCGTAATTTGGATCGAGCTCGATGGCGCGCCGGCACAGCCGCAGGATCGACTCCGCCATGCGCGTGTCGCCGAGGCTCGCGATCACGCTGTATTGCCGCGCCATGAGATAGAGATTGTAGGCCTCGACATTGTCGGTGCCGCGCGTCTCGATGGCCTTTTTCTCTTCCGGCAGGAGCTTGAGCTTCAGGGCAGCGACGATGGCTTCCGAGATCTCGTCCTGCAGCGCAAAAATGTCGCTGAGGTCGCGGTCGTAGCGCTCCGCCCACACATGGGCGTTCGTCCCGCCATCAATGAGCTGCGCCGTGATGCGCACGCGCCCGCCCGACTTGCGAACGCTGCCTTCCAGCACATGGCTCACCTTCAGCTCGCGCGCCACCTTGGGCAGATCGACATTCTTGCCCTTGTACATGAACGCCGAGTTGCGCGACACGACGGCAAGCGCCGACACTTTCGACAGATCGGTGATGATGTCCTCGGAAATGCCGTCGGAGAAATACTCCTGTTCCGCATCGCCGCTCATGTTGGAGAACGGGAGGACACAGATGGCAAACTTGCGTGACGCGGTACCTGTGTTTGGCTCTGTCATGTCCGGTTCCGGGCGGCGCACGGAATAGACATGCACCGGGCGCTCGATGTTCTTTACCTGATGTTCGCCCATGTCGTCGAACAGGCATGTCATCCGGCCGTCGACCTGATCGCGCACCACTTGCGACAGCGCCACCCCGCCGATGGGCGCCAGGGTCTGCAGCCGCGCGGCCACATTCACGCCGTCGCCATAGATGTCGTCGCCCTCGACGATCACTTCGCCCAGATTGACGCCGATGCGGTAGCGGATGCGCTGCTTTTCGGCCGCGCCGGCCGCCGCCTTCTCGGTCGCCTCCTGGATGGCGAGGGCACATTCCACCGCCGCGATGACGCTTGGAAATTCCGCCAGCGCGCCATCGCCGATCAGCTTGAACACGCGGCCGCCATTGGCCGCCACGGCAGGATCGAAGATCCGGCCGCGGTTGTCCTTGAGGCGTGAAAGCGTGCCGGCCTCATCGGATTCCATCAGACCACTGTAGCCGACGACGTCGGCAGAAAGGATCGCCGTGAGCTTGCGCTGCATGGAATAAGAATCGTGCCCGAAACCCGCGGTGACTGTAGTGATCTTCCGTTCCGATGTTTAGTGCGAAATCGGCGCGCACCCATGTCTTAACCCATCCTAAGTTGCGCAGGCACGCGCCGTCGGAACTTACGCCCGCGCTCTCCCGTTATCGAACTGAGGGTTTGGTTTCAGGAGCACAACGATGGATAATGATCGCATCAAAGGAATGGCTGATCAGGCCAAGGGCAGCATGAAAGACGCGCTCGGCAAGGCGACCGGCGACGCGAAGTTGCAGGCCGAAGGCAAAATCGACAAGGCCAAGGGCAAGGTGGAGAGCGAGGTCGGCAGCGCAAAAGACAAGCTGCGCGATCAGTTAAACAAGCACTGAGCGGAGTCGGGGCCGACCCAGGGATCTGTCCGGTAACGGTGCGGAGCGCCGAGGAGCAATGCGCTTCGCACCTTTTCTTCGAATTGAATCGGCGAAATCGCGAGCAAGCGCCTTCCGCGAAGCGCTAAAGTGCGCCCATGTCATCTGCGCACCGCCTGAAAGTCGAGCCGGTCGCCGGACCAAATTGGCCGGCCATCGCGAATGACCTGAATGCCTTTGGCTGCGCGACCATCAGATCGCTCTTGCCGGCACAGGCGTGTTGCGAGCTTGCGATGATGTATGACGATGATGCGCGCTTCCGGTCGCGTGTCATCATGGCGCGGCACGGCTTCGGACGCGGCGAGTACAAATATTTAGCCTATCCGCTGCCTGCGCTGATTGCGGAATTGCGCACAGAGCTCTATCCGCCGCTCGCGAAGATCGCGAACGATTGGAACGCGTCTCTGAAGAGCGATATCCGATTTCCACCCACGCACTCAGGCTATCTCGAGCGCTGCCATGACGCGGGGCAGACGAGGCCGACCCCGCTGCTGCTCAAATATGGCGAGGGCGACTACAACTGCCTGCATCAGGACCTGTACGGCGAACTGGTTTTTCCGCTCCAGGTCGCCGTGCTGCTTTCCGCCGGCGACGAATTCACGGGCGGCGAATTCGTGCTGGTAGAGCAGCGTCCGCGCATGCAGTCGCGCGCCGAAATCGTGCCGCTCGCGCAAGGCGACGGAGTCGTTTTCCCGGTGCACCATCGGCCCGTGCGCGGATCGCGCGGGGTGTACCGCGTGACAATGCGGCATGGCGTGAGCCGTATCCGGTCGGGGAGCCGGCAGACGCTCGGGATCATCTTTCACGACGCGCTATGAACTCGCTATTCGATCGGGAAGAAATGTCGCGGGAGCCGCTGGAAGAGGGCGCGGT
>DATIYG010000174.1:0-3066 GCA_035517755.1 Rhizomicrobium sp.
GTCGCATCTGTGCTGCGGCTCTGCCGGCAGCTACAGCCTGCTCGAGCCGGAGATCGCGGGTGCTTTGCGCGCGCGAAAGTTAACGAACATCCGCAGCGTTCAACCGGATGTGATCGCAACCTCGAACATCGGCTGCCTGCAGCATCTTGGCGGAGCCGACGCGCCGCCCATCGTTCATGTGGCCGAGCTTGTCGATTGGGCGGAAGGCGGACCGGTTCCGCGCGCATTGTCCGCCTTGGCACAAGCGCAGCCGTCCCGGTAGGATGGTCTCATGCGCACTCTGCTAGCCGCTTTCGCTTCCTTTGCTATCGCATCGACGGCACTTGCCGCGACCAAACCGGCGCCGAAGCCGGCGGTCGCGAAGGTCAGCGAGATCGACCGGCTGTTTTCGGATCTGGCGAAGGTCGACGAAGAAGAAGAAGCCAAGCCGATCGAGCAGAAGATCCTGGCGGCGTTCCTGCGCTCGGGCAGTCCGACCGTCGATCTGCTGATGGCGCGGGCGGCTGCGTCGGTTAACAGTGGCGATGCGGACACGGCAAAGAAGCTGATCGCCTCGGTCAATGACATCGCGCCGGATTACGCGGAAGCCTGGCATCAGCGCGGCATCCTGCAGGCAGCCTCCGGCGACGATCAGGGCGCGATGTTCTGTCTGGAGAAAGCGGTCGAGCTCAATCCGCGCCATTTCGAGGCGATGGCGGAGCTTGCGGTCAAGCTCGAGGAGTATGGCGACAAACCCGGCGCGCTGAAGCTTTATCGCAAGGCCTTGGCGCTCGATCCGCATTTCGACGACATCGCGCGCAAGGAACGCCAGCTCGCGCACGAAGTCGAAGGCGAGAGCCTGTGACAAGATTGTCCTGGGCGCTCGCGGCGTTCGCAATCGCCAATATTGCGACGTCGGCGGCTGGCGCATCGATCAATCCCAAACTCGTGCTCGGTGACTGGTACGGTGAAGGCCAACCCGGCGAGCCGGAGGTCTACTGGATCGATCATTACGGGAGTGACGGCTCGTTCGCCGTGGAAGCACGTTACTGCACGAATGGTCGGAGCGATTACCACGTGGAAGCAGGGAGCTGGTCGATCCACAATGGTAGACTCCGCATAGCGACCGAAGTGGTGAACGGACGGTCAGAGTCGCGCGTGGATGAATACGACGTCCTCGCCTTCGACGGCCGGACCTGGAAGGATCGTTTGATTTCCAGCAGTTTGCTTCCGGAGGCTGTGGGCTCGGAATTCACGTCCGTACACGTCGGGCAGGGGTTTAAGCTCCCCGGCTGTCACCCAACGAGCTGACTACTTCTTCCCGACGAACGCCACGCGCAGCAGGTTGGTGGCACCCGGTGTGCCAAGCGGCACGCCGGCGGTCACGACGATCCGGTCGCCCGGATTGGCGAAGCCCTCGCGCTGCGCGATCTCGGCGGCGCGCCCCACCACATCGTCCAGATCGTGCGCATCCTCCGTCAGCACGCAATGCAGTCCCCAGGCGAGCGACAGTTTGCGGGCCGTGGCAGGTTGGGGCGTGAGCGCGATGATCGGCGCCTCGGGCCGTTCGCGCGCGGCGCGCAACCCGGTCGAGCCGGAACCGGTCCAGCTGACGATGGCGCGCGCATGGATCGTGTGGGTGACTTCGTGCACCGCGGCCATGATGGCATCCGGCGTGTTCTCTTCCGGCGGCGGACGCGTCGCGTCGATGAAGGACTGGTAGAGCGGATCGCTTTCCACCGCAGACGCAATGCGGTCCATCATGGCGACCGCTTCCACGGGGTACTTGCCGGTGGCGGTTTCGGCCGACAGCATCACGGCATCGGCGCCATCGAACACGGCGGTCGCGACGTCGGAGACTTCCGCCCGCGTCGGGGACGCCGATTCGATCATGGATTCCAGCATTTGCGTCGCAACCACGACCGGCTTGCCGACGCGTCGCGCCGCGCGGGTGATTTCCTTCTGCCGCCCCGGCACGGTTTCGAGCGGCAATTCCACGCCAAGATCGCCGCGGGCCACCATCAGTGCGTCCGACAGTTCGAGAATCTCGGACAGCGACTCCAGCGCCTTGGGCTTCTCGATCTTCGCCAACGTCGCGGCACGCCCGCCGACCAGCTTGCGCAATTCGGCGACATCATCGGGACGCTGCACGAAGGACAGCGCAATCCAGTCCACACCGAGATCAAGCGCAGCGGCCAGATCGCCGCGATCTTTTTCCGTCATGGCGGAAAGCGGCAGCAAGGTGTCGGGCAGGTTCACGCCTTTGCGGTCCTTCAACACGCCACCGAGTTCCACGACCGCTTCGGCGGAATCCGGTTTCGAGGCCCAGGTGCGCAACCGCACCTTGCCGTCATCGATGAGCAGGCAATGCCGCTGCTTCAGCGCGGCGAACACTTCGCCATGCGGGATGGGCAGCACCAACGGATCGTCGGACGACGCCTCGCGCGCCAGCTTGATGCGGTCGCCTTCCTTCAAGGTGATGCTGCCGCCGGGCAATGTGCCCAGCCGGATCTTCGGCCCCTGCAGGTCGACCAGAATTCCGATTGGCCGGCCGACCTCCTCCTCGAGCGCACGAACCCGGCCATGCACCGTTTGCAGCGAGTCATGGGTGTTGTGACTCATATTGATGCGGAACACATCGGCGCCCGCTTCGAACAGCGCCTTGATACGGTCCGGCGCGTTCGTTGCCGGTCCCAGGGTCGCCACAATCTTCGTCTTGCGTCTGCGCCGCATGCTGTCAGAACCTCCGGCCCCGAGCCCGGTTCCTGTCGTATCCGAATCGGGGCGGGAGTAGCATGACGCGCAAAGTGCGGCCAGTCTTGGGCCGCGTGAGGAACAGAAGATGGATGAACGTGACCAAATGGAACTGGAAGCGGCCGTGTTTCGCCGGCTGGTCGATCATTTGCGCAATCGGACGGACGTTCAAAATATCGACATGATGATTACCGCAGGCTTCTGCCGCAATTGCCTGGGCGACTGGTATCGCGAAGCCGCGGCGGCAAAAGGCATTAATCTTGGCAAGGATGACGCGCGCGAGCGCGTCTACGGCATGCCGCAGTCCGAGTGGAAGGCGAAATACCAGAAGGA
>DATIYG010000175.1:0-21934 GCA_035517755.1 Rhizomicrobium sp.
AAGCCCGCGCCCGACATGTCGCCATCCGGCGTGGCGGCAATCCAGCGCGCCATGAGACCGAGTGCGATGGCGCGCTGCCCCGGCGCGAGTGCCGTGCGCTTCGCGGCCTCCTCGAAGTTCAGCAGGCACAGATAATTCTCGCGGCCCTTGCGCACGACCACTTTCTCATCGCGCTCGGCGGGATCAGGGTAGACGCGCGCAATCTCCTGCACGATCTGGCGCTGCAGATTGCGGGTGTAGGTGGAAATCCAGAGGCCCGGGCCATTCTTCTCCGACCACAGAGATGCCGGCGCGAGATATCCGAGCGTCTTGCCGACTCCTGTGCCGGCTTCGATCAGGGCAACACGCGGAGAGCCGGCGCGCTCGCGCGGCCCGAAGGCATAGGTCGCGGCTTCGGTGTACTCGCGCTGCTCAGGGCGCTGCTCTCCTGCAGGGCCGACAAGCTGCGAGAGCCGCGCGCCTGCCTCTTCGGACGACACGGATTGCGAACCCGGCTTCGCAGGTGGGGCGGCGTCTTCCCATTCCGGAAGCCTCGCCCACACATCAAAGCCGGCGATCGGCGGCAGCACATGCTCCGGCTGGCCGATGCAATCGAGAATGAGGGGCGACCAGCGCCATCCCATCCGCCCCATCGTGGCGGCAAGCGAACGCAGCCGCGCCCGCTCGGCGTCGGATTTGCTGCGCAACTCGTCCAGCAGAAATCCGGCTGCCGCATGAAGCGTTTGCGCCGCCTCCTCGGGACCGTTCGGCGCGGTGAGCATCAGGGCGCGCGCCAGTCCGAGCGGACCGGGAATGAAAGGCTGCGCCGGACGCACAAAGGCAAGCAGCTCGAGCACATCGAACAGCGGTTTGGCCGGCGGGACCTTCAGACGGCCGGCCACGAACATCGCGTGCGCGACCAGAACCTCGCCTGACCTGAACAGGGTTCGCGCCTCGTCAATTGCAATCCGGCGCGTCTCGCCGGACGGCGAAGCGACGACGGCCCCGCCGACGGCGGGAACAAGGGAAGGAACGTCCAATGTTGGCATCAACCCGATCATGAAGATTCGGCCATGCGAAGGAAAGCGCGGCCTACCGCGTCATTGACGCAATCAGACGCGCTCCCTAGCTTCGCCGTTCCTCCGCACATTCAAGGTTCTCGACACCGATGTCTTCACCTACGCCGCATCCCTCGCTTGCGCTTTCAGCGCGTGCGTGGCCGTTCGAGGAGGCGCGCAAGCTCCTCGCGCGCATCGAAAGGCGCGCGGAACAGGGCAAGCCGATCGACACTGTGCTGTTCGAGACCGGTTACGGACCCTCGGGCCTGCCCCACATCGGCACCTTCGGTGAGGTCGCACGCACGACCTGGGTGCGGCACGCCTTCGAGCAGATGAGCAGCGTCAAGACGCGTCTCTTCGCTTTTTCGGACGACATGGACGGGCTGCGAAAGGTCCCGGGCAATGTTCCCAACCAGGACATGCTCGCCGCCAATCTCGGCAAGCCGCTGACGAGCGTGCCCGATCCCTTTGGAACGCACGCGAGCTATGGGGCGCACAACAACGCGCGGCTGCGTGCCTTCCTCGATCAGTTCGGATTCGAATACGAATTCCTGAGCTCGACCGACTGTTACAAGTCGGGGATGTTCGACGACACGCTGCGCCTCATCCTCGCCAATTACGAGAAAGTGCGCGACGTCGTCCTGCCGACCCTGGGACCGGACCGCCGCTCCACCTACTCACCCTTCCTTCCCGTGTCGGAACGAACCGGCAAGGTGCTGCAGGTTCCAATCCTGGAATGGAACGCCGGCCGCGGCACGGTCGTCTACGAAGAAGATGGCAAACGTGAAGAGTCGCCGGTCACCGGCGGACGGTGCAAGCTGCAATGGAAGGCCGACTGGGCCATGCGCTGGCTCGCGCTCGGCGTCGACTATGAGATGTCAGGCAAGGATCTGATTTCCTCCGTTGAACTCTCGTCGAAAATCGTGCGCGCACTGGGAGGAGTGCCGCCGGAGGGCTTCAACTACGAGCTTTTCCTGGATGAGAACGGGGAACGGATTTCCAAGTCGCGCGGAAACGGATTGGCAATCGAGGAGTGGCTTTCCTACGGACCGGAGGAAAGCATCGCGCTCTTCATGTTCCAGAAGCCGCGCGTGGCGAAGCGCCTTTATTTCGACGTCATCCCGAAGACCGTCGACGACTACATCGACTTCCTGCGCAAGTACCACGCCGAAGAAGATCCGGCTGAACGCATCGAAAGTCCCATCTGGCACATCCACAACGGCAAGCCGCCGGCAGAGGATTATCCGGTCAGCTTCGCGCTGCTGCTGACGCTGGTCAGCGCCTCCAACGCGCATGATCGCGAGCTGTTGTGGGGCTTTATCCGCGCCTACGCGCCTAAAGCTTCGCCGTCACACAACCCCGGACTCGACCGGCTCGTCAGATACGCGCTGCGTTACTACGAGGATTTCGTGAAGCCAGCGAAGCGTTACCGCGCGCCTTCCGGGAAGGAGCGCGCGGCGATGCTGGAGCTGGCCGACATGCTCGATTCCAAGCGCGAAGAGCGCGACGGCGAAGCCGTGCAGTTCGAAGTGTACGAGATCGGCAAGCGTCACCAGTTCGATCCTTTGCGCGACTGGTTCAAGGCGCTTTACGAGGTGGTGTTCGGCCAGAGCCAGGGACCGCGGTTCGGCTCTTTTGCCGTCCTGTTCGGCTGTACTGAAACCGCGGCGCTGGTCCGCCGCGCCGCCGCCGGCGACCTTGTCAGTGCGGCCTGAAGCGCATCCAGCGACGGACGCGGACGCGTCCCCGACCCTCTAGGGCATTCTTGCACTGGTCGGAGAGTTCATTCAGATGACTTTGCAGGCACGTGCGGCGCTCCCGGCCGCGCTGCTGACTGCAAAACTTCTGCAGATCGTCACCGCAGAGGTTCCGCAATCCGCCATTCCGCCCGCGCTCGCCGGTCTGCATGGTCGGGACCGATTGCTGCTTGTTCGCGGGCTGACGATTGCAAGCAGCCAATGGCGCGGCCATCAACACGATCGCTGCAAGCAAAACGAAGCTTCTCATCTTCGGTACCCCATCCAATCGGTCTGCGGCGCAATCTGCTGTCGATCGGTCCCGCAATCATCACTGCGGAGATGGTGGGCGGTACTGGGATTGAACCAGTGACCCCTACGATGTCAACGTAGTGCTCTCCCGCTGAGCTAACCGCCCGGGGCTGGCACCTATACAGAGGTCACCCAGCCGAACGCAAGGTCGCATCGGGGCCAGGTTCCACAGGCCTAGGCGGCGATCATCCGCTCCACTTCCCGGACGATTTCGCGCAGGTGGAAGGGCTTCGAAAGCACCTTTGCCTGCTTGGGCGCCTGCGAGGATGGATGAAGCGCCACCGCGGCGAACCCGGTGATGAACATGATCTTTAACCGGCCGTCCATTTCGGCCGCCCGTTTGGCAAGCTCGATGCCGTCCATGCCCGGCATGACGATGTCGGTCAGCAGCAAATCGAAGCGGACGTTCCGAAGGCAATCATAGGCCTCGGCGCCATCGCCGAAATCGGTCACCGCGTGTCCCGCTTTGACGAGCGCCGCCGCCAGGAAGCGCCTGAGCGACTCGTCATCCTCCGCCAACAGGATCTGCGCCATTCCGAACCGTCCCCCTGACATGATTCTAGGACCATAAGGGGAAAGCGTAAACGTCTGCGTACCGCGACACTGCAGTTGATCGGAATGCCGCGCAGTGGTCCACTGCGGTAATGAAGCGCACGTACAAATCGCCGAGCGGGACGCCGGCCGGCACTGCTGCCGAAGGCGACCTGCTTCTTCGCGAGCTTCTCGTGCGCCCCTTCGCACTGCATCTGCCCGAACACGCGCGATCGCCCTTCATTTTTGCTTCACCCCATTCGGGAAGCGTCTATCCGGGAGGCTTCCTGGCTCAATCGCAGCTTGCCGGGCCCAATTTGCGGCGTTCGGAGGACGCCTATGTCGATGAGCTGTTTTTCAGTGTGACAAGCCTTGGCGCACCGCTGCTGGCGGCGAACTTTCCGCGCGCGTATGTCGATGCCAACCGTGCGCCGGTGGAGCTCGATCCAGCGATGTTTGACTCCTCATTGGGATTGCCGGTCGATGCGACAAGTCCCCGCGTGCATGCGGGGCTCGGCGTCATTCCGAGGCTGGTCCGCGACGGAGCCGAGATCTACCGCGAAAAACTGGCCGCGGCGGAGGCCCATTTCCGCCTGCAGCAGCTTCATCGGCCGTACCACGCGGCGCTGGCCAGATTGGTCGATGAGACCTTTGCCCGGTATGGCGTCGCCGTCATCGTCGATTGTCATTCCATGCCGTCCGCCGCGGCGGCACCCGACATCGTGCTCGGCGACCGGTATGGATCCGCTGCGTCGCAGATCCTGATGCGCACGGCCGAGAAGGCCTTGGCGGCGGTGGGATTCCGAACGGTTCGCAACGTGCCCTACGCGGGCGGCTACACCACAAGCCTGTATGGCCGGCCCAGTTGCGGACTGCACGCGCTTCAGGTCGAGGTGAACCGGGCCCTTTATCTCGACGAGGAACGGATCGTTCGCTCGCACGCATTCACAAGCACAGCGCGGCGAATCGCTGAAGCGTTCGCGGCAATCGTCAGCCTGGATCCGGCGATCCTGCGCCCGGATAAGGGTTTGGGTCTGGCTGCGGAGTAGGGCCTACTTGTTCGCCGCCCACTGCTCCTGATCGCATTCCTCGATGATGATGCGGACGTAGCAATAGCCGAGGACATAGCGGAACATGCGCCGGCACACGCAGCCGCGATAATTCTCGCGCTCACCCATGCTGGTGCGAGGGATGTCGACATAATCGCCCACGGCCGGAATGAGGCCGAACCCGCCCTCTTCGCCCAGAACGAGATCGGCAATCCCGCCGATTTCTTCCGTCTTGGTCGAGCCCTTGGGGAGAAACTGGAAATCGATCTCGTATTTCACGGGCTGCTGTCCTCTGTTCGCGCCACGATCATCAACCGGCTCGTTTGGGGGAAGTCAACCCGGCGTGATCGGCGGCTTGGATCAAAAAAAGGGCCGCTCCGGTGGGGAGCGGCCAAGTTCAGGGAGGAAACGCCCAGGAAGGGCAGTGCGACACAACAAAACGCAGTTATACCGCACTGCAACAATATGGCACGAAGCAACATGAGCCGCAAGCAATGGCGCCACCCCCAAGAAAACCAAAGATTTCATAAGAATCTTAGACGTTTACCAAGGCCTCGAAACCGTGGTAATTTACCTTTGGGTTGTGCGGTGCACAAAAATCGCAGATTCACAAAACCATTACTGCGCTGCAATGGGCCCGTCTTGATGGACGGGCAGGGATACCCCTAGGCGGATCCGAAGTGATTCGCGAAAGGACAACCGGGAGAAGCGTGTGAGTAAAACGCTGTTGTGGCGCGAGTCCATCGCCACCTTCGATCCGCGTCCAGCGGGCGCGAACCCCGATCGCCGACGCCGTGAGCCATTCCCCAGACCGTTCGTTCCCGCGCACAAGAGGCACCGCACGATCTTCGTATCGGATACCCACTTGGGCACCCGCGGTTGCAAGGCTGAACTGCTGGCCGATTTCCTGGCTCGCAATTCGTGCGACACGCTCTTCCTGGTCGGCGACATCATCGATGGCTGGCGGCTCAAGCATCGCTGGTTCTGGCCTGAGGCGCACAACCGCGTCATTCAGGAGATCCTGCACAAGGTCGACAGCGGCACGCGTGTCGTCTACGTGCCCGGAAACCACGACGAGGCGTTCCGCGAGTATTGCGGGCGATTCATCGCCGGCATCGAGATCATGCGGGAAGCCACCCACGAGACCGCCGATGGCAAGCGTTTCCTTGTCATTCACGGCGACCAGTTCGACGGGGTGATCGCCTGCGCCAAATGGCTCGCCCACCTGGGCGACTGGGCCTACACGATGGCGCTCGAGCTCAATGAGATCTGCGGCGCCGTGCGCAGGTCGATGGGCCTGCCCTACTGGTCGCTTTCGGCGATGCTCAAGCAGAAGGTCAAGAATGCCGTCGATTACATCTGCCGCTTCCAGGATGCTGTGGCGCGCGAGACGCGCGAGCGCGGCTTTGACGGCGTCGTGTGCGGCCATATTCACCACGCCACGATTGAAGAGCTCGATGGCATCCTCTACGTCAACGACGGCGACTGGGTTGAAAGCTGCACGGCGCTCGTCGAAGATGCCGCCGGACATCTGGAGATTCTCCGCTGGACCGCTTTCGGAGAGAGTCGCGATCCCGCGTTTGCACCGGCGCCTGTGGGCGAGGCCGTGGCGGCGCCGGCCTGAACCTTCCATCATGATGCCGGAGGCGCTGACCGCGACTCCGGCCACGGCTTCCAGCCGGCATGTCCGCCTGCTCATCGTGACGGATGCCTGGGCGCCACAGGTGAACGGCGTGGTGCGCACCCTCGAAATGCTCGGCCGCGACCTCACGGCGATGGGTCACGAAGTGCGCTACGCGACGCCGGAAGGCAGCTTTACCGTGCCAATGCCGACCTATCCCGAGATTCGTCTTGCAGTGCTGCCGCGGCGCAGCCTCGAGCGGCAGATCGACGAGTTCAAGCCAACGGCGATTCACATCGCGACGGAAGGGCCTCTGGGCTTGAGCGCGCGCGCCGTTTGCCGGCGACGGAAATTTCCGTTCACAACGTCGTTTCACACACGGTTTCCCGAATACGTGCATGCCCGGTTTCGCTTCGTGCCCGAGCGCATCGTCTATCGTTGGCTACGCTGGTTTCATTCGCCGGCCGCATCGATGATGGTTGCGACGCCGACGCTGAAACAGGAACTGGAAGGCCACGGGTTTCACAACATCCGGTACTGGTCCCGGGGCGTAGATGTCGATCTCTTCCGGCCCATTCCCGGTGCGACGCTGCCTTTCCCAAAGCCCATCTGGCTCTATGTCGGCCGCATTGCCGTCGAAAAGAATATCGAGGCATTTCTCGCTCTTGACCTTCCGGGCACCAAGGTTCTGATCGGCGATGGACCGGCGCGCACCGCGCTCGAGGCAAAATATCCCGAGGCCAAATTCCTCGGTCCGAAGATCGGTGAAGATCTTGTGCGCCACTATGCGGCTAGCGACGTGTTCGTGTTCCCGAGCCGCACCGACACGTTCGGGCTGGTCGTGCTCGAAGCGCTGGCCTGCGGCATTCCGGTGGCGGCCTATCCGGTACCCGGCCCGCAGGATGTCATCGGCAGCGCTCCGGTTGGCGAGCTTGATGAGGACCTCGGCCGTGCCTGTCGCGCGGCCCTTGGCCTGTCGCGTGAGGCAGCCCGCGCCTTTGCACTCAGCCGCTCCTGGCGGGCCTGCACCGAACAGTTTCTGGGCAATCTGCCGCCATAGCAGCCTGGGACTTGCCATGGGCTGGCACTTGGCGGTCGCCGTGATAGTTTCCGCGGCCCACGCCGGTCTCTAGCGCCCTTCATGTCACCGACAAGCCTTGACGCCCGCCGACCCTGGCTCGCGCCGCTGGAAATTGCATTCCTCAGCGCGGTCGTTGTCGCATGGGCGCTCCTTGTCATTGGGCTTGGCAAGGACATGTCATGGGACTTCCGGAACTACCATTGGTACGTCCCCTACGCCTTCCTGAACGGACGGATGGGCTTCGACGTCTCCGTCGCGCACCAGGCGACCTACTACAATCCCTTCCTCGACATCCCCTTCTATCTGCTCGCCAGCCACACGCATTCGTGGTTCGCGCTGGGCGTGATGGGCGCGGTCCAGGGCCTGAACATCGTGCCCGTCTACGTGATCGCGCGGGCCGTCCTGAACTTGCCCGAGAAGATCCTCGTTGCAGCCATCCTGTCCCTGTTCTGCGTAACGGGCAGCCTGAATGTCGGCCTAATCGGCGCCACCTACTACGACAACGTCATGAGCGTACTCGTGTTGAGCGGTCTTGCATCGGTCGTCCTCAATCGCGAGCTCCTGCGCGCCGGCACGATTGCCAGCATTGCGCTGGTTTCAGGTCTGGTCGGACTGGTGGTCGGAAGCGCGGTCGGCCTCAAGCTTCCGGAAGCTCCATTTGCACTTGGCATTGCGGCAGCGCTGTTCGTCATTCCGGGGAGTCCAGCGCGTCGCATCACGCGGTTGCTCGCCTGTGCCGCCGGCGGGATTGCGGGCGTCGCGCTGTTTGCCGGCTATTGGATCCTGAAGATGTATCACGACACGGGAAATCCATTGTTCCCGTATTTCAATCAATACTTCCGCTCGCCATTGGCGCTGCATGCATCCTATCGGGACATCCGATTCGTACCGCACCGGCTGACGAAGCGCCTGCTGTTTCCGATCCTCTTTTCGCTCGACTGGCACGTGGCTGACGATCTGCCGTTCCAGGACATCCGCATCGGCACCGCTTATGTGCTCGGCATCGCGACGGCACCGTTCGCGCTTTTCAAGCGCTCGCGCGATCCGATCGTCGACCCGGGCGCCGCGGCCATCCTGTTCGCCTTCGGCGCCGTGTCCTATCTGGCGTGGCTGCTGATGTTCGGCATTTACCGCTACATCATCACGCTCGAAATTCTTGCGCCCCTGCTGATCGTGTCGGCGGTGGGACTTTGGCCGGTCACGCGTTATGCCCGTCTCGTTACGCTTGGCGTGCTGGCCGTCCTCGTCCTGACCACGACGCGCTACGATTTCCTCGACCACGCGCCGCTGGGCGATCCCTACATCCAGGCCGATATCCCCGCCATTCGCGACCCCAACCACAGTCTCGTTCTCATGACTGGCGAGGCGCCGATGGGGTTCATGGTTCCCCTGCTGCCTCACCGGGTGCCGGTGCTGCGCATTGACGGGTGGATGATTCAGCCGGAGGACGGCTCGCGGCTGACGGCCGAAACACGCGCCCGCGTAACGGCTTTCAAGGGTGACCTTTTTGTCATCACCGACGAATACGAAGTTGGCCGCGCCGGCGCGGCCCTGGCCGATTATGGTCTTGGCATGCGCTGGACCGAATGCGAAGTCTTCACCTCCAATCTGGGAGGGCAATACCGATTCTGTCCGCTGAAGCGAATTCCGGGGAAGCCCGCAACATGACCACAACCGCCGTCCGCGTTGCCGTTCTTGTTCCCTGCTACAACGAGGAAGCCGCGATCGCGCAGGTCGTGCAGGACTTTCGCGCGTCCATGCCCAACGCCGAGATCTATGTCTACGACAACAATTCCCGTGATCAGACCATTGCGCGCGCAACGGCCGCCGGCGCCATCGTGCGTTCCGAGCGGCGTCAGGGAAAGGGCAATGTCGTCCGCCGCATGTTCGCCGACGTGGAAGCAGACGTCTATGTACTGGTCGACGGAGACGACACCTACGACGCATCGGCCGCGCCGGGTCTGGTGAATGCCCTCATTGAGGGCGACTACGACATCGTTTCCGGACGCCGCGTGGCCATTGCCCAGGCCGCCTACCGCGCCGGTCATGTTCTTGGAAACCGCATGCTGACAAACCTGACCTCGACGATGTTCCGCGTGAAGATCGCGGACCTGCTTACCGGCTATCGCGTGATGTCGCGCCGCTTCGTCAAATCCTTTCCCTTCACCGCCGAGGGTTTCGGCATCGAGACCGAGCTCACCGTTCACGCGGTGCGTCTCCTGATGCCCATGATCGAGATCGATACGCGCTACAAGGAACGCCCCGAAGGCTCCGTCAGCAAGCTCAACACCTGGCGCGACGGATTCCGCATCCTGTTCACAATCATGGGTCTCGTGCGCGAAGAGCGGCCGCTCGTCTTCTTCACAGCCATCTTCGTCTTTCTGATGCTGGCCTCGCTGGCGGTCGGAATGCCGGTTGTCGTCGAATATCTCCGGACCCACGCGGTGACACGCCTGCCCAGCGCGATTCTGTCGACGGGACTCATGGTGCTCGCGTTCCTGTCGCTCGTCGCTGGCTTGATCCTCGATACAGTCACACGCGGGCGCTGGGAGGCCAAACGCATGGCCTATCTCGCCATCCCCGGTCCTCAGGCCTTGAAGAGGCCGTGAGTTCGCTCACAAGCATCGGCACGCGCATATCGCGCTCGAGGTTCTTGCGGTTCGCGCTGGTCGGCGGTGCCGGCTTCCTCGTCAATGAAGCGGCGCTCTGGGCGGCACTGACGCTTCTTGGCGTCGGGAAATATACCGGCGGCGTCATCGGATTCCTCGCTGCCGTCACCTTCACCTGGTGGGGTAACCGGACGCTGACGTTTCCCGATCGCGCCGCAAATGGGTTACAAGCACTGTTTCTCGAATGGCTGCGATTTGTCGGCGCCAATGGTGTCGGATTCGCCGTGAACTATGGACTCTACGCGGCGCTCGTCACATTTGCGCCGGCTCCCGTCGACAATCCCTACATAGCGCTCGCCTGTGGCACGGTATCAGGTCTCGTATTCAATTTCATTTTATCGCGCCGGCTGGTTTATCGCGCCTGACTAATGCTCGGACGCGATATTGGGTGGCCCGACCGTAACCGACTTCACGATCGCATAGACGGAATCGCCTCGTTTTAGGGCAAGACGTTCGCTGGACGCCCTGGTGATCCGCGCGACGAGTGCCGTCGGTCCACATTTCAGCCGAACATCGGAATGCAGCGGTGCGGTTTCCTGAAGGCCATCGATCACGGCCGGCAAGACATTGTTCGCGCTGATCGCCTGGGGCGCCTCACGCGCGATCATGACATCCTCCGCGCGGACGCGAACGCGCAGACGGGTGCCGATCGGGCTTTGCATCAATGGCACGAGGATTTGGCCTCCGTCGAACGACAACAGCGACAGGCCGTCCCGCGCGCGATGCTCTTGCACTTCGACATCGAGGACCGCGCCATACGGCGGACTGCCAGTGAAGTCCGGAAGGCCGAGATCAGACAAAACGTCGAAAACGGTTCCCTGCCGAGCAACCTTGCCTGCGCGCAGAACGATGATGTCGTCGGCCAGCCGCGACACCTCATCCAGGGAATGACTCACATACAGCATCGGCAGGCGCGCTTCGTCGCGCAGGCGCTCAAGGTATGGCAGAATCTCTCCCTTGCGCGCCGCATCGAGAGCAGCCAGCGGCTCGTCCAGCAGCAGGATTTCGGGCGATGCCAGAAGTGCGCGACCCAGCGCCACGCGAGACTTTTCGCCACCGGACAGCGTCGCAGGCTTTCGCGACAGCAGGCGTTCAAGACCCAGCATGACAATGACACGTTCCACTTCGGATTCTGAAACTTGCTGCTTTGCGCGACGCCATCCGAAGCGAAGGTTGTTCCTGACCGTCATGTTCGGGAACAACCTCGAGTCCTGGAACACGTAACCGACCCTGCGGTAGCGCGGCGGCACGTCGACTCCTGCTTGGACGTCGAGCAACACACGGTCGTTGACAACCACGCGGCCGGCGTTGGGTGTCACCACCCCTGCGATGGCATTGATAATGGTCGTCTTGCCCGCACCGGACGGTCCGAACAACGCCGTAATACCCGGCCGTTCGATGTGAAAGCGCACATCCAGCACAAAATCGCGATAGCGATGCCCGAGCGCGACTTTGACGCTCATCGGGGCACGATGGTTCTTGCGCGCCGATCCGCAAACTCGGCCAGCACCAATCCCAACAGCGCCAGCGCGAGAGACAAGGCTGATAATCGCGCGGCTTCCGCCTCGCCGCCCGGCGTCTGCAGGGCGCTATAGATCGCCAGCGGCAATGTGCGGGTTTCGCCAGGGATGTTCGAAACGAATGTGATGATGGCGCCGAACTCACCCAGGCTCGCGGCGAAAGCCGTGATGGCACCGGCCACGATGCCGGGCAATGCGAGCGGGACTGTGAGATTGATAAAGCGATCCAGTGGGCCGGCGCCCAATCCTTCGGCGGCAATGCTCAATCCGCCGCCTGTCGCCTCGATGGCGCTGCGGATCGCGCGCACCTGAAAGGGGAATGTGATCAGGCCCGACGCCAGCGCTGCGCCGGTCCAGCTGAAGACAAAGCGGATGCCGAGATGCTGCAGCAGCCAGCCGCCGACCGGCGCCCGCGTGCCCAGAACGAGCAGAAGGAGATATCCGATCACGACCGGCGGCAACACCAACGGCATGTGCAAGATGCCATCGACCAGTGGCTTGCCGAAGAAGCCGCGATTGGCCAGCAGTGCCGCCGCAAGAAGCGCAAAGGGCAAGGCGCAGCTGACGGCAACCGCCGACACCTTCAGGCTCAACAGCAGCGCTTCCCATTCCGGCGCGGTCAACGCTGGCATGCCCTCTCCATGCAACAGCTCCGCACAATCGATATCACGGATCGGCGTCTGCGGCCCAAAGCATGGTTAATCCCGCTAACCATGCTTGACCCCTCATGCTGGCCGCCTACCGTTGGCAGGACGTTCGGCGCGGGGGGATTGTGCGCGTGACGGCCGCCAGTTTGGCTGCAGCCGCCTTTGCGGCCGTGTTGCTTGGCGCGTCCGAGCAAGCGCCCGAGTCGCCGCCACTCGCGCCCGTGGCCGCGCCGGTGAAGGCACCGCCAACGATACCCGCGCCTTCCGTTGCGACGCTTCCCTATGCGCCAAGCATCTACACAATCCGTTTCGATCACTGGACCGAAGCGGACGAGCGAGGCTTCGGTGAGTTCATCGCCGGCATCGGGCAGTCGGATTGCCACACGGTGAATACGTGCCTGCACGGCCCGGGCAATCCGTTCCGGGCCAGCGATCCCGAGGGCATCTATTTCAAGTCCGACTGCGCCGACCTGCCGTACGTGCTGCGCGCCTACTACGCCTGGAAACGCGGGCTCCCGTTCTCCTATGTCAGTGTTATCGAGCCGCGCGGACATACGCGCGACATCCGCTACACGCGCAACGGCAACGAAGTGGTGGAGCGCAAGGATGTCCTGTCCGGATCCATCTCCGGCTACGAGCTGCTCGAGGAATTGCGCGACATCATTTCCTCGGCAACCTACCGGATGCATCCCGATCTCGATGCGCCGGCGCCGGATCTTTATTCGCCCGCGATCAATGCGAAGTCGATCGTTCCCGGCACCGTGATCTACGATCCCAACGGCCACCTCGCCACGATCTACCGTGTCGATCCCGACGGCCGCATCGGTTATATCGACGCGCACCCCGACAATTCTCTGACACGCGGCTTTTACGACCTTCGCTTCGTGCGTGCGCGGCCAAGCATGGGCGCCGGATTCAAGCGCTGGCGTCCGGCCACGCTGGTCGGCGCGGTGCGCCGTGACGACGGTGTGTTGATCGGCGGTCATATCGTTCTCGCCCGCAACAAGGACATTCCGGATTTCTCCGAGGTGCAGTTCTACGGGACCGGACCGCGCCCCACGGACGATGCAAACTGGAATGCCGGGACTTTCGTGCTGAACAAGCAGCCGCTCGATTACTACGACTATGTCCGGGCCGTACTTGCGGGCGGCAAGCTGGAATTCGATCCGGTGAAGGAAGTGGCCGATCTTGTCGATTCCAACTGTGCCGATCTCCATTATCGCGTGGATGCGGTGGCGCTTGCCATCAGCGCGGGGCTTTCGCGCCAGCCGCAACCGGACCGCCTGCCATCGAACATTTATGGCACCGATGGGGACTGGGAGACCTACTCGACACCCTCGCGCGATGCGCGGCTGAAGACTGCGTTCAAGGAATTGCGCGATCAGGCCGAGCGGTTCATGAAGATGTACCGCGCCCACGATCCGAAGCTGAAATACGCAGGGCCGAATCTCGCAGCCGACCTCATCGCGACGTATGACCGGCACGCGGCGGCGTGCAGCATCGGCTATACGAACACGAGCGGCGCGGCCGTCACCTTCGGCTATGTCGAGGCGCAGAAGCGGCTGTTCCGCATGTCGTTCGATCCGTACCACTGCATCGAGCGGCGCTGGGGCGCGACCGATCCGGCGGAGCTCGCATCGTGCCCGGACGGCGCGGAGAAGCAGGCGTGGTACGGCGCCGAGCAAGGCCTGCGCAACCAGATCGAGCGCACCTACGAGGCAAAGATGGATTTCAGCCTCGACGTGCTGAAGACGCCCGGTCCTGGCAAAGGCGTGCCAGTACCGCCCGATATCGACGTGCGTGGCTATCTCATCCGGACGCTGGCAAACCCGCCAGCGTCGCCCAATGCCCTAGTGACGGTGCCGTCCGCTCTTCGGTGATCGCGCGCCGGTGTCTGTGGGAGCCGTAGGCGCCGCGACAGTACCGCCGGCACGGGCATAAACCGTCCACAGACTGGCAACGGCTTCCGAACCCGGATCGCCCTTCACGGCGCCAAAGGCGCGCACAGCGGCGTCCTTCTGGCCCGAAGACAGCAAAGCAACGCCGAGCGCCATGTTGGCATCGTTCGGGTTGCTCACACCCTTCTTGATGCCGGCCTGGATGGCGTTGATGGCATCAGGATACTTGCCGTAACCCCACAGGTCCTCGCCGAGCTTGACGAGCGCATCGCCATTCTTTGCCGCGGCTGCCTTTTTCTGGGCATCGGCCAGACCCGCGGCGTCCTTCGCCGCCTGCGTCTTCGCGAGATTGACGAGACGCATGTCGCGATCGCCGGACAACAGCTTCGCATCGATGCCCTTCTGGGCGATATTCTGCGCCTCGGTGGAGAAGCCGAACTCGAGGGCCAGTTGCGCGGCAGTCTCGTAGTCTTCGCCCGAGCGCATGTTCCCGGTGGCGAGACGGACGCGATAGACATTGAGCAGCTGATGATCGGTCAGCCGCTTGCCGCCTTCGGCCGCTGCCAGCAGATACGTCCAGAATTTGGTTTGGCCCTTGAGAATCAGACGCTCCGCGACCTGACCTTCGGTCTGTGTGTCGCCGGACTTGCCTGCCGCGCTCATCAGCAGCGAGAGGACCTGATCGTTGTCGCCAAGGCCCTTCAGCATGCGGATGGCCGTGTCGTAGTCGCCCATCTGATAGTAGGCCTGCGCCACAACCACCTGACTTTGGAAATCGTAACCGCCCGACTTGCGGAGACAATCCGCATCTTCTCCAACCACATCGTGGAAGCGATTGGCGCTATAATCGTTGGCAAATTTCGTCTTGCAGCCAACAGCGCCGCCACCGGCACCAGTCTTCGCCGAAACGTAGTTCCGTGTCTGCGAAATGGCCGATTGCTCGGATGCAGTGAGATTCGGCACCGACTCGGCCTCGTGGACCTTTGCCATGGCGGCCGCGCCGCTGCCGGAATTGGCGAGTGAAACCGCTGCCTGCAACGGCTTGCCGACGGCCGGTCGAACCGTGGCGGCCTCTGCCGTCACCGACAACATCGGCGCAGTCACGATGGCGGCGGCACTGGCCAGCCCGAATGCGATGGCAAATGCCTGAAGGGAT
The DNA here is from genome assembly GCA_035517755.1 of Rhizomicrobium sp. Lineage (GTDB taxonomy): Bacteria > Pseudomonadota > Alphaproteobacteria > Micropepsales > Micropepsaceae > Rhizomicrobium. The sequence continues at coordinate 15,258 of DATIYG010000175.1, forward strand.
TTAAGCGTCATCTCAGTCCTCGTTCCGCGAAATACAAAGCGGGCCTCTGCCTGTGCATGGGGCCCGCTCCGTCGTTGTCGCTCCTCACGTCACTCGTAGTTTTGGGTATTGACGATACCAATCTTCAACGCGTGCCGGCGCTGCGCATTCGCCATCACTTTCGCAACGGTGTCGTACTTTGCCAGGCGATTCGCCGTGATGTGGATCTCATCCTGGTCTTCCAACACCCGTTGCCCGATGTTGTAGAAGTAGCTGTCCAGTGTGGCCATGCTGACGGCCTGGTTGTTCCAGTAAATCGTCCCGTCGAAATCCACCATGATGTTGTCCACGGTAGGCGGTACCGGGGGTGGCGGTGGGTGCCCGACTGGCATGTCGAGTTTCACGGCATGGGTCTGAATCGGCAACGTCACGATCAGCATCACCAGCAACACAAGCATCACGTCAATCAGCGGCGTGGTGTTGATTTCCACCATCACCTCTTGATCGCCCGTCGGGTTGCCTACGTTCATTGCCATGACGACTTATCCCTGTTCCTCTACGCGTTACCGACTTACGGGCCTTCGTTGCGCGGTTCCAGAAGGAAGCCGAGCTTAGGCACACTGGCGCGCTGAACGTCGTACACCACCCGGCCAACCGCCTCGAACCGCACGTTCTGATCGGCGCGGATATGCACTTCCGGCAACTGCTTGCCGGCATTGTGCGCGCTGATCATCGACTGCTCCAGCCGCTGGATCAGCTCCTGATTGGTCGCGACCAGCTGGTTGTTCCAGTACACATTCTCGTCCTTGTCGATGGCGAGAACGATATTCTCCGGCTTCGTCTGCGTCGGGATGTTGCGCGCATTGGGAAGCTGGACCGGAACCACCTTCAGGGCCACCGGAATGGTAATCAGGAAGATGATGAGCAGAACGAGCATCACGTCCACGAGAGGCGTGGTGTTGATCGTGGTGTTCAGTTCCGCATCATCATGATCCGGTGAGCTGACATTCATAGCCATGGGCAATGTCCTCGGGTGCTGATCGCTATCACTTGCCCTTGGTGACGAGATAGGTCTGCAAATCGCTGGCGAAGCTGCGGAGCTTCTCGTTGATCACCTTGTTGCGCCGAACGAGCAGGTTGTAGAGCAGCACGGCCGGAACGGCGACGAACAGGCCGATGGCGGTCATGATCAGCGCTTCACCGACAGGGCCCGCAACCTTTTCGATCGACGGCTGGCCGGACACGCCGATGGCGAGCAGGGCGTTCAGGATGCCCCACACCGTGCCGAACAGACCGACGAACGGGGCCGTCGAGCCGACCGAAGCAAGGAAGGCGATGCCGCCTTGCAGACGCGCATTCACTTCTTCCAGCTGGCGGTTGAGCGCCATGGCGATCCAGTCGTTCGAGTTCACGATGCCGGAGCCGCCGGACGACGCCCGCACGCCGCTTTCCGCGACCGTGCGGAACACGCTGTTTTTGGCGAGCTTGTCGATGCCTTCGTTCAGGTTGTTGGAACTCCAGAAGCGCTTCTCAACCTGCTTGGCCTGGCCGATCACGCGGGACTGTTCCCAATACTTCATGAAGAAGATGTACCAGGTGCCGATCGACATGATTCCGAGGATGATCATCACCCCGCGCGCCACCCAGTCAGGCTTGCCGCCCTGGCCGGCCCAGAGCGCACCGAGGCCATAGGGATTCTCTTTCGGCGCATCGGCGGCAGCCGGAGGCGGAGTTGCCACGGCAGGAGCGGGCGGGGGCGGAGCAGCGGCAGGCGCCGTAGCGCCACCAGCAGGCGCGCTGCCTGGCGTAGCGGCTGCATCCGGCGCCGGATTCGTCGTGGCCGGCTGCGCTGTCTGACCGGCCGGCTGATTGGCCGGCTGAGCCATGGCCTGGCCGACGCTCAAGCCGGACAGGAGAAGGATCGCGGCTGCGATCGCCAGGTTCTTCGAGATCATGTTTTCAACACTCCGTAAGAATTGGAACCAACTTATTCAACCGAGTTCGGATCAGCCCTGGAGCCTCCAGACAATTTTCAGCTGCTTCGTGCTCGCAACTGGCGAACCGTTCTGCATCGCGGGCTGGAAGTGATACTTGTCGGTTATGCACCTCACGGACGCGGGGCCCAGCTCGCTGAATCCGCCATCGTCGGTTACATCCACATTCTGAACGCTCCCGTCGGCGCCGATGTGCACTGTCACAAGCACAGAACCCTGGTGGTTCAAACGCACGGCAATTGGCGGATAGTAGTTTGCCGCGCAGTTGTTGCCGCGGTTGGCAATAAGAGCGGCCGAAGTGACGCCGGCCGGTTTGGGCTGGACCGGCTGCGGCGTGATCGTGTTTGTCACAACCGTCGGCGCGGTCGTTGGAGTCTCCACCTGGAGATTGATGTCCGGCGGCGGCACGAAGGGCGGCGGCGGCTTCACCAGTTCGGGTGGCGGCGGAGGCGGCGTCTTTGGCGCTGCCGGCGGCGGCTCCTTCACCACCTCGACCTTGATGATCTGATCGGCCTGATGGATCAGCTTGGTGGCCAAGCCGGTCGCGAAGGCCCAGATCGCCACGAGGTGGATGGCGACGACAACGCCAATGCTGACCAATTGCCGGGGAGCGGCCTGGGCCGACTGAAGACGAAGATGTTCTGGTTGTTCCATGGTTCAACGGGACCAAGCAAAAGGACACCCGGCATTACAATGCCGGGCCTGGTTGTGGATGACCAAGCTCACGCGACCCCCCTTGAACGCCACAAACGCGGCGTGCGTCTCCGCTCTCTTTTGATACATCGTAGTCATGCTTTTTGGCGCGGTCTAGCGTCACAAATGGTAAACACTCCTGTTGGGAAAAATCTCCCTCGGCTGGCCTGTGGCGCCACTTCGAGGTCCCCGCTCAACAAACGTTCATGACGCGCAACAAGTGCCGCGGCATTGCCGGCTATGCCGGGCGAAGAATGTCGAGTGGCCGAAGGTCCGAAGAACATTTCGTGTTTCCAGCATCAAAAGCGCAATGAGACCAATGCGGCGAATCGTTCCACGGTCCTGCGTTCGATCCTCGGAAATCGTGGCACCTCAATTCGGCGAAATTGCGTTGAGCCGTGTTCGGGCCGCCGCACCAAGGAAAATTGCGGCAAGTTCATCCCTCGAAAAGGCGCGGTTTTGACGGACTACCGGCCAGTCGGCTAGCGTTCAAATCCGCGCGAGGTTCCCGAGAAGGGATAATGGGAAGGCGGGTGCAAATCCCGCGGCTGTCCCCGCAACTGTAACCGGCGAGCCTTTGTCCATGTCGCCACTGGGATCAATCCCGGGAAGGCGGACGAAGGCAGCGACCCGGAAGCCAGGAGACCTGCCTCGCGTTGTCGTCCTGCTTCCGGTCGGGGTGTGCCGGTGGCTGCGGGATGACCGCTCGCGACGACGCTGTTGGAGTCGTTCGCGGGGGGTTCGTCATGCCATTCTGTGATTCGAGCTGTCCTCGCGCCGGCTCCTGGAACCAAACCAGGAGGTTGTCGTGCGCTCACAATCGCTTTTGATTTCATCGCTTGCTGTTTTTCTTCTCACACTTTCGCCCGTTCGCGCCGATGACGACCCCGAATCGGTCGTCGTGACTGCGACTCGAACGCCACAGCCGGCGGCAAAAACCGGTGAATCGATCTCGATCATCACCGGCGAGGAATTGCAGGAGCGCCAGATCCTGCCGCTCGCCGACGCGCTGGAAGAAACGCCGGGCACAACCGTCGTGCGAAACGGTGGTGTTGGTCAGAACGCCACGCTGAGTATCCGCGGCGCGGAGGCCGGCCAAAGCCTCGTCCTGATCGATGGTGTTCGCATCAACGATCCGAGTTCGGTCGATGACGAGGCGCTGCTTGGCGACCTTTTCGTCAACAATGTTTCGCGCGTCGAAGTGCTACGCGGACCGCAAAGCACGCTCTATGGCAGCGACGCGATCGGCGGGGTGGTCAACATCATCACCAGGCGCGGCGGCGACACCCCGTTCGCGTTGAACGCAAGCGGCGAAGGCGGATCGTTCGGAACCTATCGTTTCAACGCCGTGGCGAACGGAACGGATTCCGACATCGAATACGGCGCGGCGGCGAACGTCTACCACACCAATGGAATCTCTGCGGCAGACGTGCGCAACGGAAATCCGGAATCCGACGGCTACACGAATATCGGCGCAACCGGGAATGTCCGCGCTCATCTGAGCGACACGGTCAGTCTCGATCTGCGCAGCTACTACACAAATGCCCGCGTGGACTTCGACGACAATTTCCTGTTCGTGCCGCCCTTCACGGTTGCCGATTCCGCAGCTTATGAGCGAAACATGCTGTTTGCCGGTTATGCCGGGCTCAATACCGATTTGCTCGACGGGATGTTCCACAACCGCCTTGCGGTGATGGAAAGCGACAGCCAACGCGCCTTCTACGATTCCGCGTTCGACATCGTGCACAAGAACGAGAGCTTTGCAGGCCGCACAACGCGGCTCGAGTACCAGGGCACTTTTGACTTTTCGCCCGACCAGCAACTCACCTTCGGCGCTGAATATCAGCGCATCACGCTGGACGAAAAGGACATCAGCTCGTTCGCGCCGCAGGCCATCGAGAAAGGCGCATCGCATGTCGCGAGCGGCTATGCGCAATATCTCGTGACCTTGTTCGATCAGCTCACGCTATCCGGCGGATTGCGCTATGACAATGACGAGGAATTCGGCAGTCACGTTTCGGCGAAAGCGACGGCAGCATGGGCGCTGACCGGCTGGGGCACGGTTCTGCACGCGAATTATGGCGACGGCTTCAAGGCGCCGACCCTGTTCGAACAGTTCTCGAACTTCTCCAATCCCCTGCACGCGCTGCGGCCGGAAACTGCTCATGGATGGGAAATCGGCGCCAGTCAGCGATTCCTGGATGGTCGCGCCAGCGCAACGCTGACCTATTTCAATCGCCGCACGACTGACCAGATCGACTTCCTGGTGCCGGATTGCTCCATGGTGCCGCCGCCAGCCGCCTGCGCAGTTCGCCCGTTCGGTTACTACGAAAACATCGCGCGCACACGGGCCGACGGCTTCGAGTTCGACGCACAGGCAAAGATTACGGACGAGTTCAGCATCTCGGCCAATGCGACAAACCTGACAGCAACCGATCTTTCGACCGGACTCGATCTCGCGCGCCGCCCGCATTGGACCGCCAGCGCGACAGCCGACTGGACCGCGACGAATTGGGACGTCGGAGCGAGCGTCGTCTATGTCGGCGACCGCTTCGACAGCGCAGGCGAGCTGCGCCCGCTTTCCGCATACGCAACCATGAACCTGTTCGGTTCGTACCACATCACCGACCACGTCGAACTTTTCGGCCGCGTCGAGAACCTGTTCGATGCGCGCTACGAGCCCGTCTTCGGATACGGTGCGGCCGGGCGTGCCGCTTACGGCGGCGTCCGGCTGACGCTGTAGAGCGAAGCTGTCAGGCCAATTCGGCGGCCGCGAGCTTCGACTGGATGGCCGAGCGATCGTACGGCTTCAGCACGAAATCGTTCGCGCCGGCCTGAAGGGCTTGCGAAATGCGCGCGACATCGTTCTCCATCATGGAGAACAACACGAATGGCCGCGTCCCGCCCGGCACGCGCCTCAAATGGCGAAGGAACTGCACGCCATCGATTTCCGGCAGGTTGAGGTCGAGCAGAATGACTTCCGGCATGCGCTCGCGGCAATACGCGAGCGCGCCGTCCGCGCCTTCGGCTTCCGCCGTTTCGAAATCCAACGTCTCCATGATGGCGCGCGCGACCCTGCGCATCACGCGGCTGTCATCGACGACCAGACAATGGCGCACGAACGGAACCTTTCTTCCCCGCCTCGCAACCGTAGCGTGAGACGGTAAACGGCTGCTGAAGATTGGAACTTCGGACTTAACTATCCGGCAACCAATTCGACCATGGACTCACTCAGCGAAACGGTCAGGCCGGCGTTCAGCCCGCGCGCGAGCTTGTGGGTCAGAAAGGCCTGGATGCTGCGCCCATCGAGCCCGCCATTGGGCTCGCCGCGCACCGCCTTCTCGACATCCTCGAGCAGGCGCGCGCCCTGCCCCGTTGCCCGCACCTTGAAACCCGGTGCCGCCGGATCAGCCGAAGTCTCGGCCGTCACCGTGCCGCCGCGCGGCAGACTATCGGCAGCCAGCAGCGTCGCATTCATCAGGAGTTTCGCCCAATCCTTCGGCCAGTTGAGACTTGCGGCCTTCCAGTCAAGCTCGACCTTTCCGCCATGCAGAAGGCCGCGCACGATGCGCCCGACTTCATTGAGGTCGAGCTCGGCGCCGGCCGAACCCGCCGCGCCATAGGCCAGCCGGGCGAATTTCAGCCGCGCCGCCGCCTGCTCCGCGCTTGACGAAACAAGCTTCAGCGCGTCGGCCCGCATCGCGGGATCGCGCTCATCCTCGAGCACTTCGAGGCCGTTCATGACGGCGCCCAGCGGACTCACCAGATCGTGGCACACGCGCGAGACGAGCAGCGCAGCGAAATCCATGTCGTTCATGAAGAAAACGTCCCCGTCGCAATCGGTATGGTTTTTCCTTCGTGACTATGCGAAGCCCGGCTTAAGGAATGCTTAAGCCTCGCCTGCTTGCCGCGCAACGACATCCACCGGACACTTTCCCGCATGAGCCATCCCCCTTCACCGATTCTGATCCGACTGGTGGAAATCGCCTGGAACGCCGGCAACATCATCCT